>CAYYNI010000109.1:0-6913 GCA_964472765.1 uncultured Thermotogaceae bacterium
CCATTGTGTTAAAAACTTTCCATTGTTTTATAAAAACCAGATAAGTCAATTTTTTTTGCTTGATATCCTGTAAGTATGGGTTTTATTTCTTTCAAATAATCTTGAGCTGTTTTTTTCCAAGTATATTTTTCAAGTACCCTGGATATGGACAACTGAGAGTAATTCCCGTATTCCTTTTTTTGCATAATAGCTCCTTTTAGTGTACTAATAATCGATTGTACGTCTTCAGGATCGAACAAAAACCCGTATTTAAAGCCATTTTCTCTCAATATTTCGCTTGGTCCCCCATTTTTTGTTGCCGCTACCGGTAACCCGCAAGACATAGCCTCGATCACCGTTAATCCAAAGGGCTCGTACAACGCTGGATTGCAGAATATTGAATGATGAATTTGTGCCGATCTGTATAAAGCGGCTAAATCCTGTTGATTATTTGCATTATAAAACGAAACGTCATCCTTTAAATGATGTTCTTTAATATATGTCAGCCATTCTTTTACTATCTTTTTTTCACTCTCTTTTAACCCTTCAACACTTTCGTAAACATTCTCAACACCCCGAACAACAATCACCAAATGGGCTTTTTCTCTTAATTCCTGGTCAGCAGCAAAAGCACTGATCACACCTAAATGATTCTTTTTGGGATCAATTCTGCTGGATAAAATAATCAAGGGCTTTGCGTATTTTTTTATTGATTCTATAACAGCAACGTCACTGTCAGTCGTCTCTTCATTAAATATCCTTCTGTTTACCCCAGGAGGAACAACCTTAAAATGTGAATCATCCTTTACATTGATCCACTTTTCATATTTTGGGTGCCCATATTGCTCAAAACGCTCCATTTCAGTACTCACAAAATTGATACTGGAATATTTCATGGAAATTCTTTCAGCAGCCAACCGTTTGCTGAAATGAAAAATACGTTCAAAATCGTTGATGTTTTCATGATTGATTCCCAATTTATCCATCTTTAATGCTCCTAATGAATGAGCAGTGAAAGAATAGGGGATTAAGGCTTTCTTAGAAATCATGGCACAAGCTATCCCCCCGTCTCCGTAATGACCTGTCAGAAAATCGAGTCGTTCTTTTTGTCTGTCATAAAACTGTAGAATTCGATCAGACCACTCTTCTAAAAATGGCCAGAGGTCTTCTTTTCTTAAAAATTCATCAGGTCCGCATGGAATACGAATAATCCGTAAATTATCATTCTTGTTATAGGTATCAAATTCAGATCCAAATTCAGGCCATTTTGGATCGAGTATTCTTCTTGTAATTATATCTGTTTTGATGCCCATTTCAGCCATAGCCGCAGCCAGCTCTTTGACATATACCAATTGCCCGCCAAAATCAGGATGCTGTGTCCAATAACTGTCTTTTGAATCAAAATTTCCTTGTGGGTTTAAAAAAGCTATTCTCATTCTTTCACTCCTTTTAAGACGCAAGCGATTATCTTGTAGGTTTGTAGTTTTTAATATTGAAAAAAACTTACATTAAAAATTCAGTGCGAATGGTTTGCATCGTTGGCAATGGCAAATCTGAACCGATGGTTTTTAAACGGAAAGCCGCAACAGCACTTCCCCAATGAGCTGCAGTAAATATATCCTGATGATTGAGTAAGCCACTGTAAACACCTGCCCAAAAGCCATCACCTGCACCCGTCGTATCCACAACAGTTGTACTGATTGAAGGTTGATGAACAATTTTTTCACCATTGGATACCAATGCTCCTTCTTTTCCCATAGTTAAAATAACATTCTTTGCCCCCAAACGATGAAATTCATTGATATAAGCTTCATTTTCCATCTTGCCAAAAAGATGAAAGGCATCATCATCGGATGGTTTACACAGATAGGTTTTTTTTAAAATCTTTGCGATAGTCACCAGTGGATCATCATCTTTTTGCCATAATATCTTCCGGTAATTCGGGTCAAAACATAATCGAATATCGGTATTCTCAATATCTTCCATAATGCTAAATACCGTTTGTCTAGAGGGCTGATGCGAAACACTCCAAGTACTGATATGAAAATATTGAATGCTCTTAAGCAATTCTTTAATTGTTTTTGGCTTCTCAATATGATAATCGGCCGATCTCAATGGCAAAAATTTCGGGTTGCCTTTTGATTTTGCCACAAACACCAAAGAGGTATTTCTTCGTTCATCCACCTGAACATAAGAAGTATCTATGCCTTTCTCTATAAATGTACTCCTAAGATAATCACCAAATGCATCATTGCCTATTCTGGTGATCAATATAGCTTTCTCTCCGAGATTCTGGAGATTTGCGGTAATATTGGCCGGAGAACCACCGGCATGCCTAAAAAAACACTCAACTTCTGACAAAGTCTCAGAATAGTCCTCAGAAAGAAAATCGATCAGGGCTTCTCCTAATAATAAGACTTTACTCATCATTCCCTCCGATTGTTGATCTCAGTCATGAAAAACCCGCTCAACTGCAGATGCAATATGGTCAGCAATTCCTTTCTCAAACGGATAGGGTAGAATTTTATCAACCGATAATTCCTCTGGTTCAATAAAAGCTGCCAATGCATTAGCTGCTTCCATTTTCACTTCATCGGTTATCTGTTTTCTCCATTTAACTGCCGCCTTCATGATTCCCGGAAAAGCTAACACGTTGTTGACCTGATTGGGATAATCAGATCTTCCGGTTCCCACAATCTTTGCGCCTGCTGCTTTTGCCTTTTCAGGCAAGATCTCAGGAACGGGATTGGCCATTGCAAAAACGACGGCATCAGTATTCATACTCTGAATCATCTGTTCATCTACAACATTTGGTGCTGATACACCGATAAAAATGTCCGCTTGCGCAATTACTCTTCTTAAATCGCCGGTTTCATTTTTAGGATTTGTTTTGAGTGCCATCAATGACTGTTCTTCATTTAACCATTGTGCACCCTCATAAATGGCGCCTTTTATATCACATAATACAATTCTTTCAAATCCATAGCCAATCAGCAGCTTTGCAATCGCTATTCCAGCAGCCCCAGCTCCATTGATGACCACTTTACAGGCTTTAGCCTGTTTGTTAACCAGTTTTAGTGCGTTAATAATCCCTGCAAGAACCACAATTGCAGTTCCGTGCTGGTCATCGTGAAACACAGGTATATTAAGGGCTTCTTTTAATCTTTTTTCAATGTAAAAGCATCTGGGAGCTGAAATATCTTCCAAGTTGATCCCACCAAAAACAGGGGCAATGTTGATAATAGTCCGAATAATCTCTTCCGAGTCTTGAGTATTTAAGCATATAGGAAAAGCATTTAAGTCTGCAAATTCTTTGAATAAAACCGCTTTTCCTTCCATCACCGGTAAAGCCGCATAAGGACCAATGTTTCCCAATCCCAATACCGCAGATCCATCACTCACTATGGCAATTGTATTGCCTTTTATTGTATAATCATAAAGGGTTTCAGGATTATTCGCAATTTCTTTGCACGGAGCTGCTACCCCGGGGGTGTAAGCCAAACTCAGATCTTCTTTGTTTTGAACGATGGATTTCACATAAGTTGAGATCTTACCTTTCCACTCTTTGTGGCGTTCAAGAGCCTTATCATATATATCCACTTTCTACCTCCCCTTTGTTTTTTTTATTATATATCATATCTGTCAAAATGCAAAGTATCAAGGAGGGGGTTATTATGAAAAGATTGTTTTTATCGTTTTTATTGCTGATCACTGTTATGCTTACTTTTTCGCAGTCATTTTCAGTTTTTCCAACAAAGAATTTTGATGTTCTATACCAAAAACAGTATCAGGAAGTTGCCGTTCAACTCGTACAAGAAGGCAACGAAATATACCAAGAGCTTTCTGATTTTTACGGCATTACATTAGAAAAAAGATTAAAAGTGTATCTTTTGGACACCGTAGATTTTTCCAACGCTTATGCTGACATCTTTTCCAATGTGATCATCATCTATATCAACAGAAATTCTACGGATTATTATAACAATACTTATCCTTGGTGGGTCCCTTTTGTTTTTTCCCACGAATTAACACACATATTGGTTGCTAATAAATCCGATTGGACAAAAGACGTTTTGGGTCTTTTAGGGCATCCGGTTTCCATTCTATTTGATACTGCCTTTACACCATCCTATTTTCATGAAGGGATATCTATTTTTTCAGAATCGCTTTTATTTGCTGAGGGAAGACTCAACGATTCTCGCTATCTTTCCTATCTCAAAGCTGAAATACAGGATAACGGATTTAGAGGACTCAGCCTTGCGGGAGGCATGACTTCTTTTGAATTCTCTCCAACCGGATTCAATTATCTCTACGGTGCTTATTTGATTCAATATATTGAGGAAACCTACGGTTCGCATTCCATTTCGCATCTTGTTGATGAATACGGCCGTACTTACCGATTCAACTTTATTAATATGATAGAAAAGATAAGCGAAAAGAGATTCTCATTATTTCTCTCGGAATGGCATACTTGGCTTCAAGAAAAAACAGTTTTGAAAAAATCTTCTGAAAGCTTTGAAGCTGAAAATTTAACAAACTCAGGTTATTATTCTGGTATCAATTCAGTTTCGGAGAATTTTCTTTACTATTTTTCTCAAATGAATGGTCAACAAACCTCATTAAATCGTTTGAATAAAATGGAAACAGCATCTGTTCATCTTCCCATACCTACTGATTTTGCAGTTTCTCCCAAAGACCAATGTGCTTTGATCTACGCCAATGCAAATGGCTTGGAAGATTATGATTTAGGCCTATATATCGGAAATTTCCCCGGGCCATTCAAAAAAATTGAGGATGTACAAAGACCGCTTTCCTGCAAATGGATGGACGATGAAACTTTGTTTTTCACCTTCTTGGAGAAAGGCGGGACTGGTTTGGCCTCGTATAATATTCTTACTCATGAAATGACTTATTTCCTTTCCCCCAGTCCAGATTTTTATATCAACAATATGAGTTGCTATAATCAGCGCTTGATTATGTCTATTGCCTACAACGGAAATTCTGATCTTTACGAATTAGATGTCCAAAGCAATCAATTAAGTGTTTTATTCCAGACACCTGTCAATGAAATAGATGTTTTTCTTTGTTCTGAGGGAATCCTATACGCCTGTGATCAAGATGGCCAGTTTGATATTTATCAATTTAATGAAACAAATTCCACAAGGAGAAAACTTACAGATTCTCATTTTGGTGCCTTTAAACCAGTTTTTTTTGAGGGACAATACTATTTCCGAACTTATTCGGGTAAAGGCTTTGATTTTAACAGACTTATTCACCCTGCCGAAGTTGAGCAAACTTTTCAAGCCCATAAAATCAATCATTATGATTTGGTATTGAAGGAAAACCTCGCAGTCAATAATGTACTCAAAGATTGGAAAACGGAGTACACCCCTTTTCCAATTCCCCGCTTTGGCGTTCCTGCATTATTCCTCTTGAACAACCGTTTAATTGGCGTTGCAGGTTTTGCCGGATGGGATGACTTAAAAGAATGGATTTGGTATGGATATTTAGGTTCATTAGGTGAATTATATGCTTGGGATTATTCACTCATTCATCGAGGATTTCCGGATTTTCAAATGACTTGGAATGGAAATGAATCATATGAAGAGCTTAAAGCATCTTTCCATTTTCCTTTTATGTTGCGCAATGATGAAAAAAATGCCTATATCGAACCTGCAATCAATATGGGAATTAATCACACCTCGGATGATTTATCCTGGAAACTCATTACAGATGTATACCTACATCAAGCTTATCAACCTATCGTTTACCCGGACAATCCCATTTCAGTACCGCAGTTCTTGCAAGTTATCCAACTGGGTACTTCGGGTTTTTTCTCACAAACGGGCATAGGACTTGCCTTACCTGCTTCAATGATTGGAATGGTTAGCCAAAGAACAGCTTATTCGAAAACTGCTCTACAAGCTGAAGCCTGGTATCCCATGAACTTCATTTCAAGCATGGGAACATCTGAAGGAAAATTCAAAATATCTTCGCCTATCGCACATTTTGGTCTAAACGTTGATTTGTCAAAAGAAATGCCATTTACAGGAATAATTGGGATTTGGTATGATGTTGGAATCCAATATTGGCTAGATTTCAGATTCAGTGTTGATTTATTTATCGGTGATCAAATTATCCCAAAAATCGGGATTCAAAATACCCTTTTAGGAGCCATTTAATAAATATTCAGCTATCGATCGTCTATAAAGCGTGAAAAAGGAGAATAAATGATTCAAATAAAAGACTTATCATTTGCGTACGATATACGAACAAAACCCGTTTTGTCCAATATATCTCTTAAAATTAACCGGGGAGAATTCTTTGGTATTATCGGGCCAAACGGAGCAGGGAAAACGACTCTTTTTAAGTTACTATTGGGGTTTTTAACACCAACTACCGGTACCATTGAAATATTAGGAACAGCTCTTAAAAAAATGAAGAGAAAGGATATCGCCAAAAAGATTTCAGCCGTGATGCAGGAATTTTATCCCGCCTATGATTTTACCGTTGAAGAAATTGTCCATTTAGGAAGGACGCCTTATCTCAATCTTTTTTCAGATGAATCGAAAGAAGATTGTCTAATGGTTAAAAGAGCAATTATAGAAGCAGAATTGGAAGGATTTGAGGATATCTTATTTAACCGGCTTAGCGGAGGAGAAAAACAGAGGGTATTAATAGCAAAATGCTTTGCCCAGAATACCCCTATTATTTTATTGGATGAGTTTGTCGCTCATCTGGATATTGGGCATGTTCAACAGTTGATTCAACGGGTGTATAAAAAAAATAAAGAAGATGGTATTACGGTGGTGGGTATTTTTCACGATATCAATATCGCTTCACTCTATTGTGATAGAATCGCCGTTCTCAATGATTCTTATCTTGAAATAGTGGGTAATCCCAACGAGGTCATCAACAATCGACTATTAGAGAA
>CAYYNI010000110.1:0-6851 GCA_964472765.1 uncultured Thermotogaceae bacterium
TTTTTTAATTGGCCTCAAGTTGATGATGGGACAAGAGCTTTTATACAGTTTAAGAACTATCTGGATTTGTTCAGAGATCAGGAGTTTTGGCACTCTTTATTTTTACAGCTGGGTTTTATTTTTATCGCTATTCCCATTGAATTGATTATTGGCTTTTTTGTGGCGATTCTATTTAATCATGATTTTCCTTTTTCAGGTTTTTTAAGAACCCTATTGCTATTACCGGTTTTTATCTTGCCAATATTATCAGGGTTGACCTGGAAACTCATGTTGCAGCCCAGATATGGTGCCATTACCTATTTATTATCCTTATTCGGAATGGAATTTCCTCAAGGAATCCTAAGTGATCAATCTTTGGCTTATACTGCTGTGATTATTCAGGATATCTGGAGGATGTGGCCTTTCATGTTCATGATTTTGTATGCGGGAATTACCAGTTTGCCAAAGGATGTTATAGAAGCTTCCGAGATAGACGGAGCCGGCTTTTTTAAAAAAACTTTTGCTATCACTTTGCCTATGCTCAGGGGGACCATCACTACAGCAATCCTTCTTAGAACAATCGATGCATTAAGAATATTCTCAGAGGTTTTTGTCATGACCGGAGGCGGACCGGGTAACGGAACGATGCTGTTTTCGCTTTACATTCATAAACAGGCATTTGAATTTGGTAAATTGGGGTATGCCTCGGCAATGGCTGTTATTTTGATTGTTATTTCTTTATTCTTTGCTTTTGGATTGGTTAGAAAAAACATGGACATCGATACGATGTAGTTTGGGGTGTAGAGGATGAAAATGAAAAAAAGAAAAAAAATAATAAAATGGATTGTTTTTATATCAGCACTAATCATTGTGTTGGTTGAACTGTTCCCCATTTGGATCATCGTATCAAGTGGATTTAAGCGTGATCTAGATATAAGAAACAATAATCCTTTTGATTTTAAAGTTTCTTTGAAAAGCTATGAGTTGGTGTTTCAGAAAAGTGATTTTGTTCCTTCGATTAGAAATTCATTGATTGTCGGGTTGTCATCGACTATCATTTCTTTAATATTTGGTTCAATGGCATCCTACGGAATTGCACGTTTTAGATTTAAAGGCAGAAAAGGTTTGTCTTATTCATTTTTAGTGTCCAGAATGGTCCCGCAAATAGCACTTTCGGTTCCTATTTTTATTTTATTTGACCGTTTGTCTTTAACTGACACGCATTTTGCATTGATTCTCGCTTACACCAGTTTTAATTTACCCTATATTATTTGGCTTTTGCTGCCTTTTTTCAGCTCAGTCTCGCCTTCTTTTGAAGAAGCCGCTTTAGTTGATGGATGCAATAAACGGCAAGTATTTTGGAAGATATTTCTCCCGCTGACAGCCCCTGGTCTTGTTGTTGCTTCAATTTTCGGTTTTATTATGGCCTGGAATGAATATATTTATGCTCTGATTTTGACGGGCAATGCGACAAAAACGGCACCTATAGCTGTTAATGGATTTATGGGGCAGTATGCACCAAAATGGGGACAGCTTGCTGCATCCGGGACGCTTATTCTGATTCCTATTGTAATATTTACATTAACTTTACAGAAGTATATTATAAAAGGACTCACAGCCGGAGGTGTTAAAGGCTGATTATTTTAAATAAATCGTGGGTTTAATGTATTTAAAGTTTTGCTTCAGGTTAATCAGGCTTTCCGAATGACCGATGATAAAAATTCCTGAAACGACCAAAGAATTATAAAAACGATTAACAAGAGATTCTCGAACCGGTTCACTAAAGTAAATCATGACATTTCGGCAGAAAATGATATCAAAGTTTTTCTTAAATTTAAAGTTTTTGGTCAAGTTAAAACTTCGAAACGTAATGAAGTGCTTCAATTCGTGAGTGATTTGAAAACCATTTAAATCTTTTTTGAAGTACTTACTCAGGAAATAAGGGGGAAGCTCATTTTTTATGGTGTAGGGGTATATTCCTTTTATTGCGGTTAAAAGGCTCTCAGTACTGATGTCTGTAGCCAGTATTTTCGGATAAATATCTGGAAATGTTTCTCTGAAATACATTGCTAATGTGTAAGGTTCCTCTCCGGATGAACAACCTGCACTCCAGATTCTGATTTCCTTATTTAGCTGTATTCTTCGGTTTTTTTGCATCATTGTGGGTAAATATTCTTTCAAAAAGGAAAAGTGTTGGTTTTCTCTGAAAAAATCAGTTTTATGTGTTGTTATTTTATGGACAAATGAATTCCATTGTTCTGTGTCTTCATTTGTTTTTAAAAAATCTAAAAGATCATTGTAAGTGTCAATTTCATTCATTCTCATGAAACTATCGATTTTCGACTGCAACATTTGCCGCTTATTCATTTTGCATTCCATACCAAATCGCTTACTTAGATAATCTGTAAATTCAGTGTATATTTTTTCTGTAAACTGCTGTTTATAAGGCATTAAAATCCCTCCAGATATCTAAAAAGAAAAGCGGGAATTTCTTTCAGATCTAATATTTTATGAGCTGCCTGAAGTTTAATTGCCTCTTTTGGCATACCAAAAACAATTGAACTCTTTTCATCCTGGGCTATGGTATAAGCCCCACTATTTTTCATGTTCAAAAGACCCTTTGCGCCATCAGCACCCATACCGGTTAATATAATTCCCACAGCATCATTTTTGGCGTATTTTGCCACTGAATCAAACAGTATCTCCACGGCGGGTTTCTGATGATGAACAAGTGGTCCATCAAAAACTCTCGTATAATAAAAAGCCCCTTTTTTAATGATTTCAAGATGTTTTCCTCCTGGTGCTAAAAAAGCCGTTCCATTTTCAAGCTGTTCGCCACCTTGAGCTTCCACAACATGTAATCTAGAAATTTCATCCAATCGGGAAGCAAATTGAGTTGTGAAGTTTTCAGGCATATGTTGCACCATAACGATAGGGGGAAATTTCTCAGGCAATTTAGCCATAATCTTTCGAATCGCATGGGTACCACCGGTTGATGCACCAATAGCGATAATGGGTTTTGACATCACAAAATCCTTTGGATTGTCTGGTGCTTGTACAGTATTTATTCGTCTATTTTTTAACAATCGTAATTGTGTGGCATTTAATCTGGAAGATGTTCTGATTAAATCAACGATCGTATCTTTTATTTCAGCTAAATTAGATTGTTGCACAGGTTTTGCCACTACTCCGACAGCTCCTAAATCGTAGGCTTTGTATTCATATTTAGATCTACCTTTTGCCAACGAACTGAAGATGATCACCGGCATTGGCTTTGATTTCATTAGTTTTTCTAAAAAAGTCAGTCCATCCATGCGAGGCATTTCAATGTCAAGAATGACAACATCCGGATTCAGATAAACAATTTTATCTCTTCCTTCGTAAGCATCCCCTGCCTCTGCAATAATTTCAATGTCCGACTCGGAGTGTAGCATTTCTATAACTGCACGACGTATTAATTTAGAATCATCTATTATTAATACTTTAATCTTTTTTCCCATCATTCCCCATACCAATCCGAATCACGAATTTTTTTCAGTTTGTAGATTAGTAATTCGCCATTTTCCGTATTGAAGACGATCTTGCGTCCAAGTGCTCCACCGGTATCTTTGGAATCAATCTGATAATGATTGCTTTTAAGCCAATTCAAGGCAAATTCAACATTCAAAGGGCCTACGCTTGATTTCATAGTCTCGTTAGAAGAACCTCCCAGCACATGTATTTCAAGATTATTACGGTCAGAGTTAATCTTCTTCATCAGATAAAAAAGGTACGGGATCGAGACGTTTCCATATCTTCCATTTGGTTTGTTTTCAGCTGATGGCAACACATAATGATTCATACCCCCACAATGATTGACCTTATCCCAAATCGCTATAGCCACACATGATCCTAAAACGGTATGAATATAATAAGGTTCTTGGCTTACAAAAACGTAACCCGGATGAAGAAAGTAACTGTTTCCGTGTTCGCCAAATTTTGTCTCCAATGATACCACCCTGCTTTCTCTTGATGAATCAACTCATTCGTTACATTCTTTTTCATATCATTGATTTTATCATACAACTAAAACAAAATACAATATTTAAGATAGACGTAAAAAAAATAAGCTCATAAAAGGAATAAATTGAGTTTTTAATGAGGAATAATTAGAAATTTTGGCTCTTTTCCCGTTTCAAACACACAACTAACGATTTTTGAATATACAAATGAATAGCAGGGATAAAAAATGTCTTTGTTTTTAGTTTCGTAAATTAAATGATAATCTGATGGAGAATCCACAAAAGAAACATTTAGTTGATAAATGCCGTAATTACCGGTTTTGTTGGATGAAAAAATAGCGTTTGTCAGGTTTTGGAAGATTACATCAACTTCGTTGTATTCTGTATCAGTCAAACGAAAAAGTTTTGAACCTACGATGTTGAAAAGGAAAAGGTCGTATTGTACCCCATCCAGCAAACTGAGAATTAGATTATTGCCTGCAATATCAAAGGATTGGATGGGGTATTTGAATTCGAATTGATTGATGATATGCCCTGATGTGTTCAATTGAAACACCTTATTATTTTCAGAGTAATATAAAAAATCATGATTACTTCTCAAACAGGTTAAATCACCCCTAATTAACTCGGAATAATGTCCATTGGATAAATCGTGGGAAACGATTGAAAATCCATCTTCCACTGCCATGAGAAAGAACAAAGTATCTTCAAATAACAAAGGGAAATAATCCCCGCTTTCAGGTATAATTACATGCCTTTCATGATGATTCATCAGATTAAGAATAACTGGATTTCTGTTGCCAGTCATTTTGTCGCTGATATAAACGAGATATTCCCCATTTTCATCTATGAATGGGTATTCATATACAGCGTCTATCACATCAACAACTGTGCTTTTTTTAGAATTCGTATTCTTTATACTTGAGATGATCAAAAGGTTTTCTTCAACGTTCAAAAAGAAACTCACGATCTTTTCAGCCGTAAAATCACCAGCCTTATCCAGCGTTAAACGGCTGATAATTTGCTCCATGTACTTGACTTCTATCGCTACAGGCTTATCGTATCGTATGACAGTAATTTCAGGAAACAAAGATTCCAGTCGCAATGAACGGCTGTATATGATAGATTCTAAATCATCAATTTGACTTTGAACAACCACTTCAGAAAAAGTCAGAATTGATAATGTCAACAGTAAAAAAATGATAATGCTTTTTAACATGAATGAATTTTGATCATATTTGTTGTTCCTGATTTTCCCCATGGTATTCCCGCAGTTATTAAAATTTTCTCTCTTTTCTTTACTAATCCGATTTCCAGGAGTTTGGCCACTCCTTTGCCAATCATTTCATCGGTATTTTCGGTTTCTGGAATGAGAACCGGTGTGACAGCTCCGACTAATGATAAGTTGTAATAGGTTTCGATACTCGGAGTAATGCCAATTAGATTTGCATCTGGTTTAAAACTGGACACAATTCTTGCTGTTAATCCAGTGACAGTAGATGTTACAATGATATTGATTCCCAGCTGCCGACATATCGCTTTACAGGATTTGGCAATGGCTCCCTCATCGGTACTGATGTGCTCGTCTCGAATATATTCTTCAGTCCTTTTATTATAGATTAACTCGCATAATTCTTCTTCTGTTTTTTTGGCAATTCGATCCATCACTTTAACGGCATTCACCGGATGTTTGCCTACCGTTGTTTCCCCAGAAAGCATAACTGCATCGGTACCATCGATGATGGCGTTAGCAATATCAGTGGCTTCTGCCCTTGTCGGTCTTGGGTTTTCTACCATTGACTCTAACATTTGAGTAGCTGTAATGACTGGTTTGTTTTGTGCGTTTGACATTTGAATAATCAGTTTTTGTGCAACAGGCACCTCTTCTGTGGGGATTTCAACACCCAGGTCTCCTCTTGCTACCATGATTCCGTCGGCCTTGTAAATAATGCTTCTTAAATGCTGCATGGCTTGCTTCGTTTCGATTTTAGCAATAATGGGGATTTTTGCTTTGTATTTTAGTTGGATCTCACGGCACAGATCAATGTCATCGGGTGTACGCACAAAGGATTGCGCAAAGAAATCCACCCCTTCTTTAGCACCCAGTTTGATGTATTCTTTATCCTTTTCTGTTAATGGCGGTAGGCCGATGTTTACACCTGGCACATTGATTCCCTTGTTATTTGAAATAATACCAGTATTTAGAACCTTAGTTTTGATCAGGTTATCTTCTCTTTCAATGACTTTTAATCCGATGAGACCATCATAAAGAAGTATCAAGTCACCTTGTCTTACATCTTTTGCAAGATCACGATAGCTAATCGAGCATCTTTGATCATCCCCCAGAACTTCATCAGTGAGCAATGTGTACTCTTGTCCTTCTTTCAATTCAACCTGTGGTGTTTTAAATTTGCCAGTTCTAATTTTAGGCCCTTCAAGATCCAGTAAAATACCCAACGGTATTTGGAGTTCTTCACGTATCTTTTTGATGCGATTAATCACTTTTAGATGGTCTTCAGGTGCTTCATGAGAGGTGTTTAATCGAAAAACATTGACTCCGGCTTTAATTAACTCCTTGAGCATAGCTTCTTCTCTGGATGCAGGGCCTAATGTAGCAACAATTTTAGTTCTTCTCATTGATGGGTCACCACCATATCTTTAAGATAGAATATAGGACAGTTGATATAAATCCATGTTGATTGGTTTCTTTTTGCCCAGCATTTCTTCATAGGGAACTCTTGTCATGTTATTGGCCTGTAACCCGATCATCTTTCCAAAATCGCCATCTAATACTGCTTTAACGGCGTGTAATCCCATTCGAGTGGATAAAATACGATCAAAGGCAGATGGACTGCCTCCCCTTTGTACATG
>CAYYNI010000111.1:0-6832 GCA_964472765.1 uncultured Thermotogaceae bacterium
AGCACCGCACTTCTAAGTTTTGAGAATTTTCCCATTTTTCAACTCTTTTCAAAAAATCTTGATGAATACGGGGATCTCCTGTTAATTCGGGATGAAAGGAACAGGCGACGGTGTTGCCCTGTTTGACCATGACGATTGAATCGGTATGCTTTGCCAATGGTTCTACATTCTTTCCCATTACCGAAACAACCGGTGCACGAATAAACACGGCGTTCAACGCTTTTTCATAACCGTTGATGAGAAGCGGCTCTTCAAAAGAGTCAATCTGCCTTCCGAATGCATTTCTAACCACGTGAATATCCAATAAACCAAGAGTTGGCTGCTGGGGATAGTTGTCGATCTTGGCTGAAAGCAGAATCATCCCCGCACATGTTGCCAAAACAGGCATACAACGTTCTTTAATCCAAAAGGATAAGGGCTCGATTAGTCCGGTAAAACGCAGCAAGCGAATCATGGTTGTGCTTTCGCCTCCGGGGAATATCAACCCACTGACGGAATCCAAATGTTTGGGTGTTTTAACACGAAGTGTCTTAACCCCCATCTCGTGCAACAGATGCTCATGCTCTTCAATGGCCCCCTGCATGGCCAATATCCCGATAGGTTTTTCCGGCAAATAATTGGCGGGCATCAATTTACCAGCCTCTGTCTTGAAGTCTTACATCCAGTTCTTCAATGGATAATCCGGGCATAGCCTCGCCCACATCTTCACTGATCTTGACCAGCATTTCAGGGTCATCCCAATGTAAAACAGCCTGAACAATAGCCTTAGCCATTTTTGGGGGTTCTTTGGATTTGAAAATACCTGAACCCACAAACACGCCGTCTACACCCAGCATCATCATCAGGGCTGCATCGGCCGGGGTTGCCACACCGCCAGCGGCGAAGTTCACCACAGGGAGTCTTCCCAGTTCTTTGACCATTCGCACCAATTCCAAAGAGGCACCGTTGTCCTTGGCAAAAGTACACAATTCATCATGCGGCATGTTTTTAATGCGTCTCACGTCGTCCATTACACAACGGGCGTGCTTTACCGCTTCCACGATGTTGCCTGTGCCGGCTTCGCCTTTCGTTCGCATCATGGCAGCGCCTTCGCTGATTCTTCTCAAAGCCTCGCCAATATTTCGGCATCCGCAGACGAAGGGGACCTTGTAGTCGAATTTGTTGATGTGGTATTTGTCATCTGCCGGTGTCAGGACTTCCGATTCGTCGATGAAGTCCACACCAAGACTTTCCAGGATTCTGGCTTCAGCCAAGTGGCCGATTCTGCATTTTGCCATGACCGGTATGCTCACGGTATTCATAATCTCTTTAATGACGTGAATCTTTGCCATTCTGGCGACGCCGCCAGCCTTTCGGATGTCCGAAGGCACCATGTCAAGTGCCATGACCGCAACGGCGCCGGCTTCTTCGGCAACCTTTGCCTCATCTGCTGTGGTAACATCCATGATGACGCCGTTTTTAAACATGTCGGCAAAACCTGTTTTAACCAGTTCAGTTCCTTTCCTTTCCATTTTATCGCTCCTTTATACGGTTAGTTCAATTCCACTTTTTCCAATCGTGTATGGTCAACAACACCACGGCCGTATTTGGCACAAGGTTCATCGTTCACCATGACGATATCTCCTGTGAAGTCAATTTTCTGCTTTAACAAAGACGACCCCACACCGTAAATGTCCACCGGTACTTCCAGACGTTCAAACAACTCGATTCTTTCGGTGTTAAATCCTCCAGAAACAACGATCTTAAGGTTGTCGGCGCCAATCCGGTCGAATTCTCTTCTGGCACGCCAAACCAGTTCCGGACAAACCCCCAAAGAATTCGCATCTTGCGGAATGACGGATTTGTCACGCAGACTTCCCGACGTGTCGAATCTGACGGCGTACATCTTGCCTTTTCCCGGACCAATAATATCCGATAAATCGGATTCACATTCTATATAACGTTTTTTATGCTTCTTTTCATACATGTCTTTTAAAATGGCTTTTGTGGTGCCGATAACATCGTTATCCCAGTCCACCAGGGCAATTCGGTTTACCGTCTCAGAGATATACTTGTCGAATTCAGCAGAAGCCTTTACCGTGTCTCCTCCCATAGCGGCGATAAGGGCATGGGGAATGGTTCCCAGGCTTTCGGCTCCCCAATAGTCTGCGTTGGCATCGGTAGAAACGCCGTTAGCGCCTGCTTTTAAAGCGGCATAACCGTCAGTTGCCTGGACCCAGTGATGATCGAAACGTGCGCTGAAAAACAAAATGGGTTTGCCGTTTGCAGCGCTGACTACTTTTTTGACAGCAGTCGCTGTGCTGGAAGCTCTGGCGATGACCCCCAGAAGGACTGTTTCCAGATAGCCGAAGAAATTGGGGTCTCCCTGTATGGTCATGATGGCTTCAAGATTTTTGGCCATTTCACCGTCACTTAGCGCTTTGACTTCTATTTCGTCCCATTTGTCCACCCACAAGGCATTCAACTGCTCCCGTATGTCCCATTTATCACGAAAAGCCTTGTCCATTTTTTCCCGATCCATATCGTATATGGCGGATTGCAGGGCATATTCAACGTCCAATATCTGTTGAAAGAGCTGCTGGGATTGATCAAAGTCACGATAATAGCCCGTGCATGTTCTTAAAATGGCGATGGCTTCGTGTATTCCCACCACGCAGGCATCCCGCCTGGGGAAGAACTGGTAGAGGACTTTCGGGTTGTATCGGGCTTTTCTGAGCACCTCCCCGAACCGGGTGAAATATTTATCGGAATAGTAGCCTGCGCGTATCCGATCGATGGGTATTTTAAACTTTCTGGGATCCAAATTTTTATCGACCAATTTTCTCTCCTTTAAGCGGCCAGCTTCATGTACTTCTCCAGGCCTCTTCTTAAGATCTCGCAGGCTTGAAGCAGACGTTTTTCTTCGAGAACATAAGCGATTCGGATTTCCTGTTCACCCTTTCCTGGGGTGGCGTAAAAGCCATCCAGCGGAGCGACCATGGTGGTAACACCGTCTATGTCAAAATCAGTAAGCATCCATTTTACAAATTTTTCGCTGTTGTCAATCGGCAGTTTAACGGCCAGATAAAAAGCGCCTTTGGGTTCCTTAAAATAAAGGCCTTCCACCTTTGACAGTTCGCCGTAAACGATATCCCTTCTGCGTTGGTATTCATCACGAATGCCGTCCAGGTATTCCGATTCCAATTCCAGAAAGCCCATCGTGCCCAGTTGGGCAATGGTTGGCGGAGAAAGCCTGGCTTGAGCCATTTTCATAACTTGTTCAAAGATTAATTTGTTCTTTGTGGCCATTAGACCCACTCTTGCGCCGCAGGCACTGTATCGTTTCGAAACGCTGTCCACCAAAATGAGTCGATCGTGATAGTCCGTGAATTCCATGGTGCTGAAGGGTTTTAACCCGTCAAAGACAAATTCCCGGTAGACTTCATCGGCAATCACATACAGATCATGCTTTTTAGCGAATTCCAGGATTCTCAACACGTCTTCTTTGGGATAAACGGCCCCGGTGGGATTACAGGGATTAGAGAAAATAATGCCCTTTGTTTTAGAGGTGACTTTGGAATCGTACGCCGAAAGATCCGGAACCTTATACCCTTCTTCCGGATCGGCTGAGATAGGCAGCAAATTCACATTCAACATGCCGGCAAAACTTCTATAATTAGCATAGAAAGGTTCGATGACTATGACTTCATCACCGGGATCCGCAATGGTTCCCATGGCGAAAATGATGGCTTCGCTACCGCCGTTGGTGATGATGATTTCTTCGGGTGCAATGGAACAATTCCATTTGTCATAGTATTTGGAAAATTCCTGACGGAGTTCTTTGATACCGGCGGAATGGGAATAGGGAATAACCTTTCCGGCCCTTTTTTCGATGGCCTTGAAAAACGATTTAGGTGTTTCAATGTCCGGTTGCCCGATGTTGAGATGAAGGACTTCGATGCCCTTCTCCTTCGCCTGTTCTGCATAAGGAATCAACCTTCTGATTGGCGAAGACTGCATTTGTTCGATTCTGTTCGAGTATTTCATTTTAAACCTCCCCCGATAGACATACGTCTTCTTTTTACATCGATAGTATACAATATTTTGAGGCTATTTTCTAAATCAATCCGGGACTGAGAAAACGGTTCAACGTGAAATGTTTTGATGGAAAGAGGTTTGTTAAACCGTTAATGAGAAATAATGATCTATCTATGTTAAAATAAACACAGTAGAAAAAAGCCATTTAGGAAGGGTTTATGTATCTGACACAAGAAATACTGATTCAACTATACGGGGAGAATTTTTATAAAACGCTCAATCTCATACCCAAAGCCATCGGAATCCTGGATATTACCGGGAGAATCGTTTATGTGAATGATGCCTTTGAGAAAGAATTTCATATGAAAAGAGAACAGTTCATAGGAAGAAGTGTGTTTGATTTTTACGAGCGGCATGACTATAAAAACAGGACCAAAGCATACTTTCAGAAAATGGTAACGGGAGAGATCGAGCCGGAGAGCTTCATCGATCAAGTGGACACTCTTAAAAACAGCCGTGTTCAGGAAATAGACTGGAATAGAATAGAAGTTGAGGGGCAAGTAGTGGGGTTCATATACACCAGTATCAACAATTCATCCAATGCCTTTTTGAAACTTCAGGTGGACGAGAAAGAGAAAACCCTGGATCTGCAAAAAGAGGTTGTGGAAAAGTTGCGCAAAAAAATGCAGCTTGCGCTTGAATCGGCCAATGAAGGTGTTTGGGAATGGGACATGAAAACGGATGAAGTCCAATACGACGACCGATATTTTGAAATGCTGGGTTACAAGCGGGAAGATTTGGCACAAGTGGGCAATATTTGGGCCTATCTGGTACACCCGGAAGATGTACACGATTACAACGACGGCTTTGCGAAATTCATGCGAACAAAAGAAGCGAAATATGAATTCAAATACAGGTTAAAAAACGCAGCCGGCGGTTGGACTTGGATCTTGGATAAGGGGCAAGTTATTGAAAGAGATCAAACCGGAAAACCTACCAGACTGATCGGGGTTCATGTGGATATTACCGAAACCATGAACCATCAAGAAGAAATCGAGCGGCTCAAAAATGATCTGGAAATCTCCATGGCCGTCTCCGATGTGGGGAAATGGTCGTTTAATTTGGATACGGATGCAGAGCAGCTCAAAAAGATTTACAACCTTATTCATGAGAAGGACAAATCGTTGGTTTTAAACCGATTTAATCAATGTATCCACGGCAAACAGAATGAATTGAGCGTGGAAGCACGCATGTTCTTTAAAAGGGCAAGAGATTATCGATGGGTTTCCATCAAAGGGATGGTGACGGAGAAAGGGCCGAATTCAGAAGTCAGGAATCTCATGGGAACGTACAAGGATATTCAGGAGATCAAAGAAAAGGAAGAAGCCCTGATCAAGGTAAGGGATAATCTGGAGATTCAGAAAAGACATATGGAAGAATTGAACATGAACCTGCTTGAATCCAACTTTGAATTGAACTACACCAAGAAGTTATTGGAAATCGTGCTGAAAAATGCCAGAGTGGGTATTTCAAAATACAATATCAAAGAACAGAAAAGTAGTTACGATGCAGTATGTGAGACCATTTTTGGATACGATCCCTCATACGGGACAGACATGCCTTGGGTTGAAAGGGTATTAGATGACGATAAAGAACGGGTGTTTAGTCAGATATTCGACTTCCAGGGCAATGTGATTTCCGAATATGATGTTCAGTACCAATTCCGAAGGCCCGACGACCGGATTGTATGGGTACAGGAAAAGGGAGAAGTCCTTGAATATGACGAGAGGGGAAACCCCACCATCCTGCTGGGAAGTGTACGGGATATTACAGACCAAAAGGAATTTGAAGAGCTTCTCATCAAAGCAAAGGAAGATGCCCAACGAGCCAGCAAAGTGAAGACCGACTTGATCTCCAACATCAATCATGAATTGAGAACCCCTCTGACCATTATCATGGGAATGGCGGAAACGGTCATGATATCAGAAGAAGATCCCGACAAGCGTCGATTTTTAAAGCAAATCGTTGATTCCTCCAATCGTCTCTTGGATTTGATCAACGATATTTTGGATCTGTCAAAAGTTGAAAGCGGGTCTTTGTCCCTTTCAAAGGCAACCTTTACCTTGAGGCCGTTTTTAAGAAGTTATTTTGTCGGAATAGACGATCAGGCAAAAAAGAAGGGAATCAAAACACGGTTGCTGATCGATAAACAAGCCCCTGTCAAGTTTACGGTGGATAAAAGTAAACTCACACAAATTTTGAACAACCTCTTCGGAAATGCGTTGAAATATACGGAAAACGGAACCATCGGTCTTAGAGTGACCCGTAAAAAAGACCGTTTGCTTTTCTATTTGTTTGATACCGGAATCGGTATTGAACGGAAGTATCAGGAAAGAATCTTTGAGCGGTTTTATCAAATCGATGGTTCATCGAGGAGAAAATACGCCGGAACGGGTCTGGGGTTGTCCATCGTTAAGGAACTGCTGAAGTTCATGAAGGCCGATATAGAAGTGATCAGTGAAAAAGGGAAAGGGACCACCTTTAGGATTTCCTTTCCCTTAGCAAACACCTAATTCTCTAGCGGTTCAGGTTCAGACCAACGGCCATACATTTCGGCTAAATCTCCTAATCGGGCAATCGTAAACGCATCGATTTGTCCTTCTTTGAAACGCCATTCCCAGTTGCCCCCCAGCACACCGGGCAAATTCATACGGCATTCACTGCCCAGATTCAGTACATCTTGCAACGGGCAAATGGACAAAGCTGCCACGGACATCATCGCCAAACGGATCAGATCCCAACTGATATCGTTGCC
>CAYYNI010000112.1:0-6831 GCA_964472765.1 uncultured Thermotogaceae bacterium
GGAACAAATGGACCTATTGAAGCAGTTTATACCGGATTGTCCAATCCTTCACAGGCAGTGTCATTAAAGGCAAATACGCAGTATATCTGGCGGGTGAAGGCTTATGATGGAGATGGCAATGAATACAACTCGCCGGTTTGGTTTTTCACAACAGGAGAAGACATCCCACCTGATCCCTTTTGCACGAATGTCACTTGTTCTCAAGCAAGGGATATCATAGCTGCAAATCAAGGAAACGAAGATTTCATCATTCTCGATGTGAGAAGACCTTCCGAATATAACAGCGGGCACATAGAAAATGCCGTTAATGTCAATTTTTTGGATAACTTTCAACAGCATATGGATCCGTTTGACAGAACTTGTACCTATCTGGTCTATTGTCAATCCGGCGGAAGAAGTTCTCAAGCGGTAGACATCATGTTTAACAATATGAATTTCACTCAGATTTATCACATGTATCAAGGGTACGGCAACTGGTGATCTTTTTTTAAAACCCGTGAAGTGTCAGTCGCCCCGATACAAGTTCCGGATATTGAGTTGTAAACCATCACTTTTCAATCAGGCGAACTTATACACTTCTTTTTGTATGATTGTATGAGAAAAGGGAGGTGTTTAGCGGTGCTGAAGGTAGATTTTTACACTGAGATGATTGACATAGAAAAGATCATGTATGTTGTGATTACAGCCTTTTACCGGGATAAATTGGTTTTAGTAAGGCATCGTGAACGAACAACATGGGAAATCCCTGGCGGACATCGTGAAATGGGCGAGAATGATTACGTTGCCGCAAAGAGGGAATTGTTTGAGGAAACGGGGTCAAAAAGGTTTGATTTGAAAAAGATTTGCGATTATTCTGTGACAAGAGAAGACAAAGCCGGATATGGGGCGTTGTTTCTTGCTGAAATAAATGAAATTGGGGAATTACCCGATTTTGAAATCTGCGAAATCGGATTATTTGACCATCTGCCTATTCATTTAACTTACCCTGAAATTCAGCCTCTTTTGTTGAAGAAAGCGCTTAATGTTCGTTCAAATCCGTCATTATTAAATGAGAGTATAATCGGATAAAATCTTCACTTCATCATTTCAGTATTCATTTGTGATCAGAAGAACTAAACCGGGTTACTAAATTAATCAAAGCCACTATTAACAGGGGAGATGTTGGGATGAGAATATTTATGGAAAAATTATGGAATGATCTATTTCAAGATATTTATGATGAACAAACCTTGGCAGCTTTCAAATTCTCTGATTTTTTGGACTATTTATCCCAAGCCAAACAAACTTACGTTCCTTTTTTCAAAAAACAGGCTCAAGATTGGTATAAAGATGCAGTTGTCTATTCTCTTTATGTGGATCTTTTTAATAAAGATATCATGGGGTTAATCGAAAAGCTGGATGACCTGAAAACCCTTGGAGTATCTTGTTTATGGCTTTTACCGATTCTTCAATCGCCGATGAAGGATGCCGGTTTTGATATTTCGGATTACACCAAAATCAGGGATTCACTGACGGGAGGTGACAGTAAAATCTTTGATGCCTTTTTAAACGAAGCCCATCAAAGAGGCATGCGGGTTATTTTTGATATTGCCCTCAATCACTGTTCTGTCGAACACCCCTGGTTTCAAGAGGCGATTTCAGATATTCACAGTCCCAAACGGGATTATTTTATTTGGAGTAACACTAAAAACAAGTATCAACAAGCTCGAATTATTTTTAAAGGACTTTGTGAAAGCAATTGGGAATGGGAACCAAAGACTTCCCAGTATTATTTTCATCGTTTTTTCTCTATTCAGCCGGATTTGAATTATCGTAATCCACAAGTGCTGCTGGAAATGACCAAGACCTTGGTAAACTGGAAACTCAGAGGCCTTGATGGTTTTCGGGCAGATGCCATTCCCTATATCTGGAAAGAGGATGAAACCATTTGTGAAAATCTTCCCAAGACCCATATCGTCGTGAAGTTTTTCAGAGCTGCTCTTGATTTTATTGAAGAAGATACTCTATTGCTTGCTGAAGCCTGTCAACCTCCTAAAAAAGTTGTGGAATATTTTGGCGATGGTGATGAATGTAATGCGGCCTATCATTTTCCCGTAATGCCTCGAATATACAGAAGCTTGGCTGAGCAATCCAATGAGGCTGTTCATATGGCCCTTTCTCCCGATTTTACTCCCCGGAACATTCCACCTAACTGCCAATGGATGATGTTTTTACGCTGCCACGATGAATTAACCTTGGAAATGGTAACCCCTGAAGAACGAAAAACGGTATTCGATTTCTATGTGAAGGACCCCTTATGGAATTTTCGTGAAGGTGAGGGTATTTCTGCCCGACTGGCGACTCTTTTTGAAGAAGATTCCGACAGAATTAAACTGGCTTATTCCATCATGTTCTCCCTATTAGGGACGCCTATCATCTTTTACGGAGATGAATTTGCAAAAACAAACGACACGGTTTTTTACAAAGAACAAGTTGCGTTAACACAGATAAATGATTCCAGATATTTAGTCAGAGGACGTATCGACTGGAATGAAGTGGATCAAAAACTGAAAGGAAAAAACCTCACATCGGATATTTACACTTTCATGAGAAATATCATCACAGTGAGAAAAGCCCATCGGGTTTTAGGCAGAGGTACCTTAGAATTCTTGACAACCAAAGCTCCAAACGGAGAAACGCTAAAAGAGATCCTTGCTTATACCAGAGCCATGGAGGGTGAAAAAGGTAAAGCGATAACGATTGTTCAGAATCTTTCGGATTGTTCAATCGAGATCATTCCACCCGTTGAGATTTCTGACCAAACGGATCTCTTAGGAACAATTATCCAAACAGATGGGAAGCGATTGAAACTTCCCCCATACGGGTTCTTATGGATTTAAGGGTGTTCTCATAACCGTCGAATGAAATTGAGTTAAAAAAGGCTTAAATGTTATTGTTCAAATGCACCAATATCTGTTTCATTTCCTTGTGGTCTTGGTGTCGATTCCAGGTCTTCTTCTGGAGCATTTTCTGATGTTCCCGCATCGATCAACGGGCTGGTCGGCTTCAATTTGTATTGACCCGTATTCATTCCCCAAACCGGGTTGATAAACTGAGGATCGGTTGAGATGATCCCTTCTCCAAAGCTGCAATCTTGTAAATCCTGTGCGGTGTATTCTATTCCCTTATAGATGATTTGTCCGTCTCTGTTGGGAGCATAAAAATTTGAATGCTTGATTGTTAAATCAACGTTTTCGCCAAAATAGGCCATACCGTAGGAATCCGAAAAAGTACAGTTGATAATAGTCAGATTTAATGGCGTCGGATCGTTGTATTGGGAATATATGGAATAGGAAGGCCTTTGCGGATTGTCATGGATGGTACAGTTTTTAACAATAAACGTGCTGTTTGGTACTTGTGATTGTTCGATAACCAATGGACACCAGGGGGATTGCATGTTTCCATCACCGGTTCCGTAAATCAAGCTATTTTCAACGATTGTGCCATTTCCCCACAACTTGATGCCATCACCGTAATTATTGGCCACGATACATTTGGAAACAAAGCTATTTTCAGTTTTAAGATCAATGCCATCTCCTCGATTGTGTTCGACCTTACAGTCGATTACATTCACGGGTC
The DNA here is from genome assembly GCA_964472765.1 of uncultured Thermotogaceae bacterium. Classification (GTDB taxonomy): domain Bacteria; phylum Thermotogota; class Thermotogae; order MWEM01; family MWEM01; genus JASUTC01. The sequence continues at coordinate 3,619 of CAYYNI010000112.1, forward strand.
CTATTGAAGGCTCAAGGCCAATGCCATCCGGACGGTCATAGGGAAGGTCGGGGTTGTCGTTCAAGCCCCTGTAATAATGGCCGGAAAAGGATAGCGAACAATTAATGACGGAGCAGTTTTGCCAACCAACCTCTCCGAATGGTCCGCCGATTGCTCCAAAACCGCAGTAGGTGATGGTACTGTTTTCTATATCCAGCCCATTGACATTCTGAAGATTGATGCCGAATTCATCGATATGATGGAGAAAGATGTTTTTGATACAGATGGCACTGATTAACCCATTCCCGCCGGTGATCCCATCCCTGATCCATCCGGAATCATTGTTGGTCAGCTCGATGTCCGAGATTGTGATGTGACTGACGTTGTTGAGAATGATCATTGCAAAAAGGTTATCGTCACCTTTTAAAATGGTTTTTCCAATTCCTTCTCCTTTGACGATAATGGGTTTTTCGACCGTGCCGGAAGGGATTATCAGGATATCGTCAGGGTATTGATTAAGGATGTATTCGCCCTCTTTAATGATAAGTGTGTCACCCGGGTGGAGTTGTCTAACAGCATAACCGGGTGTTTGCCATGGCTTGTCAATTGAACCGTTATTGCTGTTACTTCCTGTTACAGAACAATAGAAGATATTATCTTCTTCAACTGGACTCTCTTGTGTATGAAAACGCCAAACCGGTCCTTGTGCCAAAGCCCTTTGTTGATCAGCCTGATTGTCATTGGCTATGACTTGCCAGCGGTAAGTGCATCCAGGCTCAAGGTTAGTTAAAGGAAAGGAATTTTCGGTGATTTGATCTGCTATTAACGCCAGGTTATTATCATGAGAAGCCAAAAAAACTTGAAATATCAAAGAGTCACCATCCGGATCAGAACAATTCCACGTTAAGGTAGCTTCTGTGGTTATTCCTGTTGCGTTGTTTTCAGGGGATGGGTTAGTCGGGTTTTGAGGTGGAGTGTTTTGAGTATCAATTTGAGGCGTAGAGCTGCAAGCAATAAAAATTAAGCAGATGGAGAAAAGTACAATTAAGGTATAGAATACCTGTCTTTTTTTCATGTAAACACCTCCAAAAATATCTCTCCTCTTTTGATTATAGCGCATTCTTTAGCAGATATTTCATTGACTTCATGAACACGGATGTGATAGACTCTAAGCACGTTCTATAGAAATACCAAGAAATGAAAACTTGAAATGAGCTGTGATCCATAAGGAGTGAAAAGGTGAGGAAGACTTTTTTAATTTGGTTGTTCGCTTTAATGATCATTGCCTTTCTTGGCGTTTTAGTCGTATCTTTTTCGGTTTTAACCAAGCAAGCATCAGAAAATGCCGATACACTGATTCAACTAAAGCTTTCCGATGTTGAAAAACAAATCGATCAAAATCAAAAAAACATCATCAGAATTCGTCAAGAGGCTGATGCAAATGCCCTTGCAAAAGTACATGCCCTGGCAAAGATGCTGACTTTAAAACCTCAAATAGTCGATGATGAACAGGAAATTGAAAAAATTAGAGGACTGCTTTCTGTTGATGAGATTCACATCTCCGATGAAAGGGGAATTCTGATCGCAGGAACCGTTCCTTCTTTTATCGGGTATGATTTTGCCTCTGCCGATCAATCTGCTCAATTTGTTCCCGCTATTACAGATTCGAAATTCGAACTGGCTCAAGATCCTATGCCCAGAGGAATAAACAAAGAAATCTTTCAATATGTGGGTGTGGCACGGATGGATCAACCCGGTATTGTTCAGATCGGCTATACGCCACAAAAGCTGATCAATGCCATGGAAGTTGCCGATATACAAAACCTTGCTCCAAGTTTTCGAGTGGGCAATTCCGGCGGTGTTATCATTGCTGATTTTCAAGGCTACATTTTAAGCACCAATGATGAGGCAAACATCGGAAATCGCCTATCCGATATCGGCTTGATTATGAATCAGTTTGAGGATGAACAAGGCTCCTTTTTGGGAAAAATCTCCGATAAAAAGTATTTGATTTCTTATCGAAAGACCGATGATTATTTGATCCTGGGTAAATTACCTACTGAGGAAATGTATTTTTCCAGAGATACCGGCACCAATATGTTGATTCTTTTCAATATTTTGCTTTTTTGTGCCATTTTCTTTCTCATTGCAAGACTGGTTCAAGTGGTTGTCATTAACGGGATCTATAAAGTCAACACGACACTGTCCAAGATTACAGATGGGTATTTGGACGAAAAGGTTTTTGTGAATAACAACAAAGAGTTTCAGATGCTTTCCAGGGGGATCAATACTACGGTAGATGCCTTGAAAGATGCGATTCATATGGCTGAGAGTCGAATTGATTCGGAACTGGCATTTGCTAAAAATATTCAACTATCCGCATTACCGGGTCCTTTTGAGAAAAGGGATGATTTTGAAATATACGGTCATATGCTCACCGCCAAAGAGGTCGGTGGTGATTTTTACGATTATTTCATGATTGATGATCATCATTTGGGATTTTTGATAGCGGATGTTTCTGGCAAAGGAATTCCTGCAGCATTGTTTATGATGATTTCAAAATCCATTATCAAAACCTATTCCATTTCAAACACCGATTTGGGTAATATCCTATTCAAATCAAACAACACCCTTTGTGAGAACAACGAGTCTAACATGTTTGTGACGGTATTTATGGGGATACTGAATATAGAAACCGGAGATTTTTCATATGCGAGTGCCGGGCATAATCCACCGTTGATTCAGCATGAATCTCAAAAATTCAAATGGCTCCATGCGAAAAGCGATTGTCCTTTAGCGGCTATTGAAAATTACGAATTTAACATTTACAAAACTCGAATCAATCCCGGAGACAGCCTCTTTTTATACACAGATGGTGTAACAGAAGCCGTAAACAGAAATGATGAACTCTTTTCCCCGCAAAGGCTGTTGGATTATCTAAACTCGCTTCCCGAACAAACCAAACCAGAAAGCATTATGAGCTTGGTCAGGCATGAGGTGGAAAGATTTGCAAAGGGAGCTGAACAGGCAGATGATATTACCATGTTGTTGTTCCACATGAAAGGAAAAGCTCAAAGACAGCATTATACAAATGGAGGTAATCTATGAAAAGGGATGCTTTAAAGTTAGACGGTAGTATTGCAACTGAAGAAAAGGCCTTAGACGGTGTTGAGCAAGGTGCTATTTCATTTGGTTTTGACGAAAAAGATGCTGCCTTTGCCAGATTGCTTGCAG
>CAYYNI010000113.1:0-6825 GCA_964472765.1 uncultured Thermotogaceae bacterium
CAACGGTTTCATATTTTCCGCAATCACAAATCAACAAGGAAAATCCCATTTTTTCCAGAGCCAGAGTAACCATTAAAACGCCGTTTTACGCCAATCACGTTCATAACGTGAACTCGTTGAGAGAGGCTTATGATTTGGCGAAAAATTCACCGGGTACCATTGTAACGGATGTCAGGATTTACGAGCCGGAGAAATTAGGGTTGGATCCCGATTCCAGAGTGCTTCTTTTCAACGACGGCGCTGTCACAGGCAGATGTGCCGCAGCGAGGCGCATTGTGGGGTCACCCGACGTGAATGAAGATGCTTATGCGGCAAAACTCCGGGAGGCAATATACTACACCCGGTTCAAAAAGATGTACCATGCCCAGGCGTACATCGGCCTGCACGAGGACTTTATGGTCAAAGCGCATCTGCTCATTCCTGAGGGGCATGAAAACATTCTTTACAACTGGCTGCTGAACTTCCAGCCGATCAACGAACAGTATGTGGAAATGTACAAACGCTCGAAGGTGTTTAGCAGGGAAGGGGATATTTACGTCTTCTCCGATCCCGACTGGAAACACGAGGAACATCCGCTGGGACTGACCTTCTTTGATTCAGAGCACAACTGTGCGGCCATCCTGGGAATGCGCTATTTCGGGGAATTTAAAAAGGGCACCCTGACCCTGGCCTGGGGATGCGCTAACCGAAACGGCTTCGCTTCCTGCCACGGGGGCCAAAAACGATATAACCTGCAAGACGGGAGAAAATTTGTCGTGGGGGTTTTCGGGCTTTCCGGTTCCGGAAAATCGACCATCACCCACGCCCAGCACAGCGGCAAATACGATATCACCGTCCTGCATGATGACGCCTTTGTCATCAACGCCCAAAATGGTTCTTCGGTGGCATTGGAACCATCTTATTTTGACAAAACCGCCGATTATCCCGTAGACTCTCCGGACAATGACTATCTGCTCAGCGTGCAAAACAACGCCGCCATTAAAGATCAGGACGGCCGTATCGTCATCGTCACCGAGGACATTCGAAACGGCAACGGCAGGGCCATCAAATCCAAACTCTGGTCCAAAAACCGGGTGGACAAATTCGACGAGCCGGTAAATGCCATCGTATGGCTCATGAAAGACCCCACCTTACCACCGGTTTTAAAGGTTACCAATTCCGAATTGGCAGCCACTCTGGGGGCAACACTGGCCACCAAGCGAACATCCGCCGAAAGACTGGCACCGGGCGTCGATCCGGATGCTCTGGTCATAGAGCCCTACGCCAATCCATTCAGAACCTATCCGTTGGAAAAGGATTACAAACGCTTCAGAGACCTGTTTGAAAAGAAAAACGTGGATTGCTACATCTTCAACACCGGCTATTTCAAATGGAGCAAAATACCCAAAGAAGTCACTTTGGAAAGTCTGGAAAAAATCGTAGAGGGAACGGCGCAGTTCAAACAATGGGAATGCTTCGACGATTTTGAAATCATGGAAATTGAAGGGTTCATACCCGATTTTGAAGACAAAGAGTACAAGACCCAATTTATCGAAAGGATGAAAGACCGGGTGGCCTTTTTAGAACAGAAGAATCTGGCTGCCGGAACGCTTAATACATTGCCGGTGGAAGCCCTTGAGTCTATAAGGAATGTTTTAAAGTGCATTGAAGAGAAATAAAAATATCTGGTAGTTGCTAGATATAAGAAATCTTTGTGAAAACTTTAACCCCCCCCTAATGAGGGGGGGGGTTAGTAGGCATGTATTACCATAATGGGAAAACCGATTGTGTTTACCTTCTTTGTAACGTCTCGTTGATGGTTCTTTCCAGATCATCGTTATCCGTGATGATTTGATCAATTTCCTCTGGTTTGGCCATGTAAAACGGCGCAATGGAATCGAATTTTGAAGAATCAATGAGTAAATAATGCCGTTTTGAGTGTTCTAAAACCTTTTTCTTTAAGCTGCCGGTAAAAGGGCTTAAATCATAAGTGCCGTTGTTGTAGGAACCACAGGAAAAAAAGAATTTTTCAACAAAGATTTCTTCTATCATGGCTTCCGCTTTTGGCCCCACAAAAGAGTTAAAGTCTGTCAGCAATGTTCCACCGATTCCGAGAACATCGAACATCTTGGCTTTTGACAAGGCATTTAAGGAGTACAGCCCGTTGGTGATAATCTTCAGTTTAGAGAAATTCTTAATCAGCAGTTTAGTGAACAGATAACACGTTGTTCCCTCGCCGATGAACAGCAGATCATTTTCCTTGACCAGTTCAAGGGCTTTTTGAACCAATATCTTTTTCTTTTCGTTGTTTTCTGAAAGCCTCTGAAGAAAAGACCGGTTCATGCCGGCATCCTTCGTGATGATATTTTTCGTCTGAATATAGCCATAACCCACGAAAATGTCTCCATTATCTTTGAGCTCTTTGAAATCACGCCTTAATGTGGCCATGGAAACACCGACCTCTGCTGCGATCTCGTCGGGTGTTAACTTGCCATGCTCGCTCAAAAGAGAAACAATCTTTTTCTGCCGTTGCTCTTTAGATATTCCCATTTCAACACCTGCCAAAATATGATCTTTTTTAGTATAACACCGTGATAATATGTTGTCAAACGAGAAATCTTTTGTGAAGTTTTGTTTCAGTTGATGGCTCCCGTTTAGAACTGAATATCATTAAAATGCTCTGATATGCTTTGATTTCCTATTTATTATGAAAGAACCGGAAAGAGAATAAGCAGTGATCGGGTTGATCACATGTTATCAAAAAAAACGGACAGCCTTTTGACTGTCCGTTCTGATCATATCATATTGTTTTAAATGGCTCCTGCACTCACGTTTAAACCCATTTTCTTGCCTAACGCCACATATTTTTCCAGTTCAGACAATTCCATGGACTCAATTGATGCGAGTTTGTAAGCTCTTCCTAACCCACGGTATTTACTTAATCCAAGCCTATGATAAGGAAGCAGTTCCATCGTTGTGATGTTGAGATCATTCACCCGATAAAAAATGCGTTCCAAAACCGCTTCGTCATCGTTTACGCCGGGAATGACAGGGGTTCTGATGATGATGTTTGGCGCAGTCGATGCAAGCCTTTCCAGATTTTTGAGGATGTTTTTGTTGCTCACACCCGTCCAGAATTGATGCACCTCATCATCGATGTGTTTCACATCGAAAAAAAACAAATCAGTGAATGGCATCACCTTTTCAAAGGTTTCCCAAGGAACATTCCCGGCCGTTTCGATTGCGATATGGATGCCAGGGCTTTTACACAGGGTGAAAAATTCAACCAAAAAATCCGGATTTAAAAGGGGCTCTCCCCCAGATACTGTTATTCCGCCACCGGACTCTTGGTAAAAATCCAAATCCTTTTTCACGATTTCAAATAATCCTTCGGGTGTGTATTCCGTTCCCATCAAAGCCCTTGCGCCGTATAGGCATTGGTCTACGCATAATCCGCAAGCCGAGCACCGATCCGGATTACTGATGAATCCGTATGTCTCATCATAGCGGATGGCGTTATTGGGACAGGCCTCCAGGCATTTTCCGCATTTGACACAAGCGTTGATATAGTACATGATTTCTTTTTCAAATCGTTGCGACTCCGGGTTTTGACACCAGGCACATCTGAGATTGCATCCCTTGAAAAAGACTACTGTTCGAATGCCCGGACCGTCTTTGGTGGCATAACGTTCTATTTCAAATATCGAGGCTGTGGTTTTTGGTCTGCTCAAAGCTGAAATTCAACCCTTTTGATAATATCTTCTTGCACCTTTGGATCAAGCGGTGTGAAAAAGGCGCTGTAACCGGAAACCCTGACCATCAAATCCTTGTATTGTTCGGGATGTTCTTGAGCGTCTCGGAGGGTTTCATTGCCCACCACGTTAAACTGGATATGAATCCCGTTCTTTTTAAACAGGACTTTGACCAGACTGGCCACCCTTTTAGCCCCTTCATCATTGGTTACGGAATTTTCCGAGAGTCTGACGTTGAAAATGGCGCCTTTTTGGAACCAGATACTGGGGAGCTTTCCGACGGAATTGATGGCGGCGGTGGGCCCTTGCCTTTCTGCGCCGGTATCCGGTGATACGCCGTTATTGACCGCTTCCCCTTTTTTGCGGCCATTGGGGAGTGCTCCAATGAATGAACCAAAGGCGATATTGCCGGTAACAGGACTTTGACTGTAAGCGTAGCAACAGGGTTTTGGCCCTTTACCATATCTGGAATTCTTAAAGTCTTTTTGGTATGTAGAACCGATATATTCCGTTAATTGAGTTGCCCATTTGTCCGCATCGTCATTATCGTTACCGAATCGAGGGGCTTTATTCATGATCAACTGTCGAAGTTCTTCGCCGGTCGGCGTTGTGGACATGTCCTCAAAATTGGTTTTCAAAGCGTGAAGCATTTGGGCTTTGGTGACCATTTTTTTCTTGAACACCACTTCTTCAAGAGCGGCCAGGGCGTCTGCTGAGGTGATGGTTCCGGCTGTCGGCCCCCCATCAGCAGAATATTTGCTGCCCCCTTCAATCAAAGACTTTCCTCTCTCGATACAGTCCTCCACCAAAGAAGACCGGAAGGCGTTAATGTCGTTCAGCTTGTGTATTTCATCGTTGATGTGTTCGGTAATGACTTGGAGTTCCATGAAATAGTGCAGTTGTTGTTTGAACGCTTCAAATAACTCGTCCATGGACTCAAAGGACAGTAAATCCTTTTCCTGTTTCAGATAGGTTAACCCGCTTTCAGGATCCACCCCGCCGTGTAAAGTGATTTCGAGGACCTTGCCGACGTTCAGCCACGGCCCTTTTGCCGCAAAATCCCATTTGCCTTGAACACCGGCTTCAATGCAGCCGACCGGGGCCCAATTATGGCGGTCTTCTTCATCCACACCCATGTTGGCCAATATGTCCATGAAGGCATCATCGTTATAAAATGCCGGTTGGCCACCCTTGTGTGCATTCATTGCTTTGACTGACTTTTCGATAAACGTTTCATCCGTTCCGGTGAACACTTTGACAGAAACGGAAGGTGTAAACAGCCTAAGATTTGCGCAGGCTTCCACCACCAAGTGAGAGACTTCATTGATGGCATCTTTTCCCTCTAAGGTTTGACCGGCAACGGCAATGTTGACGAACATCTGATATCCCAGGAAAAATGCCGTGTCTGGCCAGGATCTTAATTTGTTCAATTCATTGGTTTTGATGAAGAACATTTCAACGAGTTCCAAAGCGTCCTCTCTGGTGAGGATTCCTTTTGCCAGATCTTGTTCCAGATAGGGGTTCATGTATTGGTCAAAGCGCCCCAGTGAAATGGCATGTCCGTTTGACTCCAGGTGGAGTGCCAGTAATACGATCCAAGTGGATTGAAGCGCTTCCCAAAAATTCTCTGCCGGTTTTTCGGGAACATTGGCACAAATGAAAGCCATTTTTTCAAGCTCTTTTTTTCGCTGAGGATTTGTTTCCTTAGAAGCCAATTCGGTACATTTTTCGCTGAGTCTCTTGGAGAACGTAATGACGCCGTTGGCGGCTATGATGACCGAATCAAGGAACCACGCCTTTTTAATGACGTCAGGCTGTGTCAAGTCCAGCGATTCTCTCTTTTTTTGAGCCTTTTCGATAATCCCTTTCAAGCCGATCCGAAGGACCAATTCGAAATCCACCAGCAGATTGCCCAACCCGGCAGATGAGACCCATGTGTCATCGATGATACCCCAATCCCATGCCTGGTTAATCTTTTCTGGAAGATTTTTTCTTAAATTTTCATAAACCGTTTTGCCTTCCCAATAGTCCAATAAAGACAAAATCTGCTCTTTGGTTTCTTCGGTGTAATAAAATTTGTCACCAGGTCTTTGATCAAAATAATACGGATTTCCTTCAAACTCCTCTTTTAACCAATTAATCGAATATTCCGGATAAATTGGGGATGCCTTTGCCTTGCTGGCCTGATTACCGATCAGCAGTTCATCCTCTCCAATGACCAATGACATCTCCTCAAGCACTTTCGCAAAGCCCTTCGCTCGTCTAATGGCAATCGGTTCCCCTTCCGTTTCCTTCATGACCCGTGTAAAAATGACAGCCCTCTGCGGGCAGATGTATGGCGGGGTATCCATCAACTTTTCTCTTAATCGGGTAGTCCTGTCACTCATAGTGCACCTCCAGTTTCTCTTTGATTGTTTGATTTATCTCTTTTTCCAATTGATCGTCATCCATAATAATTTGATCAATGTCCTCCGGTCTGGCAGCATAAAAAGGCGCTATTGTTTCGAGTTTTTTGGAATCGATCAGTAAATAATGGGTCTTTGAATGCTTCAGAACCTTCTTTTTCAAGCTGGCGGTAAAGGGGCTGAGCTCGTAAGTACCATCTCGGTATGAACCACAAGAGAAAAAGAACTTATCCACATAAATATCTTCAATCATGTTTTCGGCTTTTGGCCCGACAAAGGAATTGAAATCCGCTAACAAGGTTCCGCCGATGGCTTCCACATTGAAGTTTTTAGCCTTAGACAAGGCATTCAACGAATATAAACCGTTGGTAATAATCTTAAGGCTTGAAAAATTCTTAATCAACAGCTTGGTGAACATGTAACACGTTGAGCCTTCTCCAATAAAAAGTAAGTCATCTTCTTTCACATACTCCAGCGCTTTCTCCACAACAATTTTCTTTCGATGGCTGTTCTCGGAAAGTCTTTTTAAAAAAGGCTTGTTCATATTACTCTCGGCGTGGGGGTGATGATTGGTTTGAACAAAGCCATAACCGACAAATATTGCCCCACGGTCTTTCAGTTCCTTGAAATCCCGTCTCAACGTGGTCATCGAAACATTGAGGATTTGAGAAAAATCCTCCGGTGTCATC
>CAYYNI010000114.1:0-6792 GCA_964472765.1 uncultured Thermotogaceae bacterium
TGTGCGGTTGTCTCCTCCATTGACGAGCAATCGGCCGACATCGCCCTTGGCGTGGACAAGGCCAGGGAAATCAAAGACGGCGAGGACGCTGAAGACGACGAAATGTCCAAAGTGGGTGCAGGCGACCAAGGGATGATGTTTGGTTACGCCACCAACGAAACGCCTGAATACATGCCCCTTCCAATCGTGCTGGCTCACAGGCTGACCAAACAGTTGGCCAAGGTCAGAAAAGAGGGAAAGACCGAACTTATCAGACCGGACGGGAAGGCCCAGGTCACTGTCGAATATGATGAAAATGGCAAAGCCAAACGAATAGACACCGTTCTGATCTCGACCCAACACGAGGATGTGCCCTATGAAGAGATTCGAAACACCGTGATTGAGCAGGTGATCGATCCCATTATCCCCACAGAATTAAGAGACAGCCAAATGAAGATTTTGGTCAACCCGACGGGACGGTTTGTCATCGGAGGCCCTCAGGGAGATACCGGTCTCACCGGCAGAAAGATCATCGTCGACACCTATGGCGGATGGATCCCCCACGGCGGCGGAGCCTTCAGCGGAAAAGATCCGACAAAAGTAGACCGATCCGCCCATTATATGGCCCGATACGTTGCTAAGAACGTTGTGGCTGCCGGACTGGCAGACAAGTTGATGATACAGCTGGCCTATGCTATCGGGAAGGCCAAACCGGTTTCCATCATGATAGACGATTACGGAACGGGTAAAATGGATCAGGACCGGTTATTGGAAGTCATCATCAAGACCTTCGATTTCAGACCGGCTTCCATCATCAAAACCCTGGACTTGTTAAGACCTATTTACAAGAAAACGGCAGCGTATGGCCATTTTGGCCGAACGGATACGCAGTTCCCGTGGGAAAATCTGGACGCCGTTGAACCACTTAAAAAGCATTCGGGTTTGTAATTCTCTTTCAATCAAGAACGAAATAACGCCCTTTCAAAGGATCAGCCATTCACCCTTTGAAAGGGTATTTGGGGGGAAGCGTGATGAAAGAAATCATTCGAAACAGAATAGAAAAACTCAGGAAAATCCTTGTCAATACTGAAAAGGAAGGTCTTTTATTATCAAGGGAAGAAAACATCGCCTATCTCACTTTCGGTGCCAGAAACCGAATTACACTCAACACCACAGAAGGCGTCGCCAGTATTCTCATCACACCGGAAGATGTTTTCCTCATCACCAACAACATCGAGATGAACCGGCTGTTTGCTGAGGAAATACCCGGTGAGCTTCATGACCTGTTTAAACCCGTCACTTTCAAATGGTGGCAGACCGAATACGACAGCCTGACGGATTTGGTCAGGATGAAAAATCTCATCTCCGACACGGGGCGCTATATGACCAAAAACATTTCGACGGATATCAACACCCATCGTTATGTGTTAAGCGAATACGAATTTTCAACCCTTCGCTCGGTGGGCCAGCTAATCGATGAGGTCTTTTACCGCCTGATGCCGAAGTTGACTTCCCAAATGACGGAATGGGACGTGCAGGGAATCTTTTTCCGGGAATTTTTCCGCCTGGGGTATGACCCCATTCTCATCCTGGTCTTTGGAGAGCAAAGCGCAAGGCTATACCGGCACAATCTTCCCAGGAACGCCAAACTGGGATCGCATTGCTTCGTCAGCTTTTGCGTCCGACATAAAGGCTTAGTCCTCTCATCCACCAGAAGTGTTCTCTTCAGCGAAAGCCAAACCATCCGGGAACAGCATGAGAAAAACTGCCGAATTGATGCCCAGCTGATCTCATTCTCCCGGCCGGGCCGGAAAATGGACGAGCTTTTCACACAACTGGAACAGGCCTATACAACGGAAGGTTTTGCCGATGAATGGATGCTCCATCACCAGGGGGGATTGGCCGGCTACAAATCCAGAGAACTGGTTTGCACCCCCACCACCCGATACACCTTGATGGAAGGCAACTGTGTTGCCTGGAATCCAACCATCACGGGTACAAAATCTGAAGACACGGCCATCCTGCTGAATGGACAGACCGAGATTGTCTCCTTCCCGCCAGACAGCCAATGGCCGGCATTGGAATTTGAACTCAGTGGCGAGAAGATCAGAAGACCTGATTTAATCCTGTTGTAATTGATTATAAAAAGACGGTGAATATGATGCGATTGGATTTGTTTTTAAAAAAAAGCCGAATCATTAAAAGAAGAACCATTGCCGCCGAGATGGCAAAAAGCGGCAGAATCAAAAAAGATGGTGGTTCACTCAAACCCGGTCACGAGATTAAAGTGAATGACGAGATCGAAATTGCCTTCGGCAATCGGGTGATGCGAATCAAAGTGACTGATACGACTTCTAATCCCGAATATGAAGTCATCAGTGAGATCAAACTTTAAGGAGATCCGATGGAACAATTTGAAAAATACGGTGCCTTTATCGCCATGGGAACCAATCTTGGGGATAAAAGCCAAAATTTAAAGCAGGCCTTAAGCAAGATTGAAGCAAAGGGAAACAAAGTGGTTTTAAAATCCTACATCTATGAGACTAAACCCTATGGAATGGTTGAACAGCCGAATTTTTTCAATGCGGTTATCGGGATTCTCACCCCTTATAAGCCACTTGCCCTGCTCAACGTTTTAAAAACCATTGAAACGGAAATGGGCCGGGAGAAGACTGAAAAATGGGGACCGAGAATCATTGACCTGGACATCATTTTGTACGGGGATATCCAAATAGACGGCGATCATCTGAAAATTCCCCATCCCGATTTCAGGAACAGGGACTTTGTCCTGCGCCCCCTCAAGGAAATCGCCAGAATGATTGTTGATCCGGTCAGCGAAAAGACGATTGGCGAGCTGTACGAGTCCTTAGAACATGACAGCTGCCAAAAAGTCGCCATGCTGTGACTGAAAAGGAGCCCAAAAACATGACAAGAGTCAGATTTGCACCAAGTCCAACCGGACATTTGCATGTGGGCGGGGTCAGAACCGCTCTCTTTAACTGGTTGTACGCCAAAAAAGAACGGGGGACTTTCATCCTGAGAATCGAAGACACCGATAAAAACCGTTCAACAGTCGAATATGAACGACAAATCCTGGAATCATTAAACTGGTGCCAATTAAATTGGGACGAGGGACCGGAAAAGGGGGGCTCATTCGGCCCATATCGTCAAACCCAGCGCATACAGGAAGGATTGTACGAAGCCCCTCTTAAACAACTGATCGAAAAAAAAGCGGCTTATTACGCCGTTCATGATAAAGAAGATCCGGCAAAGGAGCTTTTTAAGACAAACGAATATCCTCAAAAAGAAGTGGATGAAGGTTTTCCTGTCACCGTCAAATTAAGGGTTCCCGCTGGTCAGACCCGGTTCAAAGATCTGTTGAAAGGGGACATGCTGTTTGAAAATGCCCATTACGATGACTTTATCATCGTGAAATCAGACGGAACGCCCCTTTATAATTTTGTGGTGGTCGTCGATGATCACGAAATGCAAATTTCACACGTTTTTCGAGGCGAAGACCACATTACCAACACCCCCAAACAGGTGATGATCTATCAGGCCTTGGGTTGGGAAGTGCCCGTTTTCATGCACATCCCATTGCTTTTGGGCTCGGATCGAAGCCCGTTGAGCAAACGCCACGGAGGCACCTCGGTGGAATTTTTCAGAAAAGAGGGGTATATGCAATCCGGCCTCATGAACTATCTGGCCCTGCTGGGCTGGACGGTGGAAGAAGAAATCTTTAACCCTTTCGACAAGGTCGATTCCTTTTCCATCTCCTCCATCACCCACAAATCGGTGATCTTCGACTATCAAAAACTGGAATGGGTTAACGGCAAGCATTTAAGGGAAAAAGGCCTGGATGATGTCATCAGAGAGTGGATGGAATGGCTGTCTTATCGATCGGGAGAGCCCTATTACGCCCAGTTTTTGGAAAACTTGAAAAAACAGGAGAGGGCGTATTTGAACCAAACGGTACGGATTTGCCGGGAAAAGATCAACACCTTCAAGCAATTGTGTGATTTCAGCGAACCCTTTTACACCGACAAGTTGGATTACGATGAACAACTGGTTCAAAAATTCCTCTCAAAAGACAGTGCTCCCAAAATCATCGATGTCGCTTGTCAGGTTTTCAGGGATCTTGACGAAACCGATTTCACCGATGAAAAGATTGAAGCGCTGGTCCGAACCTTACCGGAGCTGACGGGTGAAGGGAACAAACGCATCTTTCAAACCCTAAGGGGGGCTCTGACCGGCAGGCTGATCACACCGGGTTTATTCGAAACAGTAGCGGTATTGGGTAAAGGACGAACCTTTCAAAGACTCGAACAAACCAAGAACTGGATGAAGGATCATCTATGACTGCCTCGCAGCCGATTCACCATGCGTTTGATTATGTTGTCAAAGCCAATGAATACACGGCCTATCCCTTAAATTGGCAGTCCATTTTTGCAAACTCGAATCCGCTCACGGTCGAAATCGGTTTCGGCAACGGGGAATATACCCTGGAATTGGCGAGAAAACACAAAGACAGAAATTTTATCGGATTTGAAACTTCCCAGGGAGCTGTTTTTAAAACCCTTCGGCGGATGTTTAGCGAAGGGATACAGAACGTGCGAATCGTGATGACCGATGGCCGCTTCGGCTTGAGAAATCTCTTTGATGATGATAGCATCGAATGCGTCATCTTGAATTTCCCCACCCCGTGGAGTAAAGGCAAGCATTTCAGAAGGCGGGTGGCTGTTCCGGATTTTTTCAAAACGCTGCAAATGGTCCTGAGCTCAAACGGAAGGCTTGAACTGGCAACGGATGTGGTCAATTACGCTGTGGATTGTTATGAGATGTCCAAAGCCATGGGTTTTTACCCGGAGCCGATTCTCATCAACGGCCCAAGGGAAATGATGACACGATTTGAACGTAAATGGAGAAGCTATGAGAGAAATATCCACACCTTAACCTGTTTAAAAGGCGAGAAAACAACCAGTGAAAGACTGTTGGAGAGGAGTGTCATCATGCCCCACGAAAAAGTTGCCCTGGCACAGGCCGCACCTGAGAATATCTCTCACCATTTGAATATCAGCCAAAAGAGTGCTTCGGAAAATGAAATTTGTGTGTTCAAGGCCCTGTACCGGGGGATGGAAACAGACAGTTTTCTCATTAAAACCATCTCCATCGATCGATACGATCAGGGCGAGGGTGAATTTGAGCAGCATTACACTATCGATATGTATCAAAGCGGCACGGATTGGATGATTAAATTGGACCCCATTAACAGACCCTTTATCACGCCGTCTGTTCGGTTTTCCATCCGATCTCTGGCGAAAATCCTGAAATCATAAGGTGATGGTTTGTCTGAAAAAAGAAATGAACCCCTGATGCCTCAACCCCCATTCGATAACCGGCCAGTTTTAAGCGGAGCGAACAATGATCCGCCGGTCGTTGATTGCTGTGAAATGATGGAAAAATGCGACATCTGGTTCTGGATCGTGGACACCCTGGGACACTTCCAATGGAGTTCATCAGGTATTTCAACCGTTATAGGCTATTCCCCTCAAGAAGTGGTGGGGGAAAACCTGATGGTATTTCTCCCCGAACGTGAAAAAAGCAGGGTTTTCGGCTTTCTGGAAGCCCAATCATCTGAATTCAAAGCCTACAAGGATTTTGAAATCGTTTTTTTAAGCAAATCCGGCAGGGAAAAATACGCCTTGGTTTCGGGAACGCCTATCTTTTCTGAAAATGGCGAATACTGCGGGTATCGTGGTACGATCAGGGACATCACCGAACAAATGGAAAAGACCTGGCGCCTTGAAGAAAACAGCCGAATGTGGGAGCGGACACAACGAGAGGCCAAAATCGGCAGCTGGGAATACAACCACCTGACCGACACGGTGGTTTATTCCGACGAAATGTTTCGTATTTTTGAAGTTGAAAAACCGGTTGGGCCCCATAACAACGAAGCGTTTATGAGCAGAATCCATCCCGAAGACAAGCAAAAGGTCATCGATGCGGATTCTTCTTTGCAAAATAAAGCGGGAAGTACCCAGCTGGAATTTAGAATATGCCTTCCCGGCAATGAACAGCATCCTGATGGGCGAGAAAAGTATTGTAAGGAATTTCTCCAGAGTATGGAAGATGACTTTGGAGAGGTGGTTTTGTTCACCGGAACGCTCCAGGATATCACCGATACCGTCAAAATCCATCAAGAACTCAATCGAAAAATCCAATTTGAACATTATCTGGGAAAAATCGCCGAACAGTTTGTCCGGGTAGAAAACCCCGAAACCGCTATTCAAAAGGTTTTAAGTTATGTTGCAACGCTAAGCGAAGCGGACAGAGCCTACATCTTTGAATTCGACTGGGACAAAGACAAGATGTCCAACACCCATGAATGGTGTTCACAAGGAATAGAACCTCAAATCCATCACCTGCAGGAGATGCCCGTTCAGGTGGCCTCTTATTGGCTTGAAAAGTTTCATAACAAAAAATGTGTTTTCATCAAAGACACTGCTGCGATTCCGGATGAGAGAAAGGTTGAACGGGAGATTTTACAGCAGCAGGATATCCATTCAGCCATCGCATGCCCCATTCATTGCAATGGTCAACTTTGGGGGTTTTTCGGATTGGACAACACCCATTCGGCTGACCGGTGGAATCAGGAAACTATCACCCTCATCACGGTATTTATTCAGATTTTTCAAAACTATTTGGAAAAAAGGATGGCTGAAGATCAGATTACCAAACTGCTGAACGAGCTCCAAATTGTCAACAACAATCTGGAACAGACTGTTAGGATCCGTACGGAGGAATTAAAGGCTT
>CAYYNI010000115.1:0-6766 GCA_964472765.1 uncultured Thermotogaceae bacterium
CAGATGTTATCTTACAAAATCCACCAACGATGTCATCATGACATTGGCGCCCGTTTTTAATGCTGCTTGAAGAATTGTTTGCTGGTTTTGAAGTTTGGTATAGGTCTCCAGAAAATCCGCATCCTGTTCTTTGGAGACGTATTCGGTCAGGAATGTCGAATATTCTTCGAAACGGTTGGTTGACATTTCCAGAAAACGTTGAGAAGCCCCATTCTGTGCTGTTGTTTGTTGAATATTGTACTCAAAACGTTCTACTTTCGCCAGGGCGATGTCGTTGAGATAATACTGTGGGTCCTCTTTGTCCAGGTTTTTGATGATATTGTCCAACAGATTGAAAACACTTTCATTACCGTTCACCACAAAAGAATCGTAAACAGTGATCCCGTATTCAAAATTATGTCCACCCAAATCAACACTTTGTGGAATATCAGCTTTCGGAGCTAAATTAATAGTTCCATCATCATTTACAGGGCGATGAGAGGCATCCGCTCCACCGAAAATATGCTCTCCACCCAGATTGGTATTTGCTAATTGTATCATCTGATCTTTGATTTTGCTGATCTCTTGGGAGATGGTTTTTCTGTCGTTAGGTGTTAGGGTTCCATTGGCTCCCTGTACCGTTAATTCCCTAGTTCGAGTGACAAGCGCTGACATTTCCTGCGTGACTTTGTCGTACATTTGCAGATAGGTACTGACTGTGTTCCCGTTACGTTTGGATTGTTCCATTTCCCTTAAACGCGATCCGGCATTGGATGCTCTGGTAGCAATAATGGCATCATCGGAAGGATACTTGACTTTCAGTCCTGAGGAGCCTTGTTCGTGCAACTGAGCAACCCGTTTATAATCTCTGGTGATATCCTGTAATATTGTATTATGAAGCATTGAATGATTCACTCTCATCTATAACACCTTCCCGTTCATTAGCCTTCTCCGTTAAAGAGCTTTTTTTGATTGTCCGGACGATATTGTCCCTTCATGTCATATGTGTTGATCCTATCCTGACCGGTTGCAGTATCTTGCAATATTCGGATGTTTTTCAACTGAAATCCGATCATACGATCGATATTCAAATGCAAAAGGCTAATTTCCTGTAAACATTCCATCAATCTTGCAATAAGAATCATCAATTGTGTACCTTCTTCTTGTCCCAAAGCCTCGGCGATTTCTGACACAGAGGAACGTTCGGGAAGGTTCATCTTCTGGCATAGAACTGCCGAAAGCCTTTCCCTTTCTTTTTCGCCCTGCTCGATCGCCACGACCATTGACTCTTCCTCAGGGATCAACTGGGTCAGTTCATCATATTTCCCGTTGATGATATAGGTTTCTTTTTCCTTTAATATCTCACCGTATTGCCGAAACAGATCGGTAAAATATGCGATGTGATTTTTGAAATCGATTAACTGCTCCAAAACCGGCCCCCGTTCAAAGCCCCAATATCTTATTGAGGATCTTATCAGCATCCGGATGATAAGCGTCGTTCTTGATCATTTCCTGAAAATGACTGACGAGTTTTTCCCTGATTTCGGGAATTTGATGCACTTCATCCAGCATCTGTTTGATATGGCTGCTCTTTTCAAGATTTTCCGTTTTGAAAAGAGAAGGATCTCCTTTAACCTTATCATCATGCTTCTGCTGATTTTGGGCTTTTTTTAACTGTTGATACAAATCAGTCGAATTTAGCCTGTTGATACCACCTGAGTCAATCATCACGAACACCTCTTAATGACAAATTATTTTATCCTTTACAACTGTTTATCGGAATACTTCTCATAAACTTGAGTGAAGAAATTGGATTGCGATAGTAATGTGATAGTTCAAATGAAAAAAAGGGAGCAAAAAGCTCCCCTTTAACAACTTCAACATAAGGCCAATCTAGCTTTCAGTAATTCTATTGAAATTGTACTCAGGGAGTTGTGCCTTTGCTTGTTGAATTTTGGATTCCAACTCAAAATTGAATTCGCCATTTGCTTGAGCCATTTCCAAAACTTTCTCCATTTTGATAATCTCTTTTCTTAATTGCTGTGTGTTACTCATCCTATCACCTCACATAAAATAATTTAGAAATCTCAACACTCCTTTTTAAAAAGGTATTAAAACACCAAAGCTAGAAACCCATAGGGCTCAATAATTAATTCATCCAGATTTTAGACGCAAAATAATATAGTATAATGCACGTAGAAGCCAGAGACGCCGCAGCATAATCAGTATAACATATCAAAAGCACAAAATGCAAATGATGTATATGGACCAATGTTTTCCCTTATCACAGATAAGTAGAGAATCCTATTATAAGACAACTGTCATATAATAAGATAGAAAAGACCAGGGGTTTATGTTATAATTTTCTCAAAAGGAAAGATAACATTTCAGATGAAAGGAAGGATGAAACTGTGGGTAAGAAAATGGTAACTGTAGACGGTAACACCGCCACCACACATGTGGCCTATGCTTTTTCAGAAGTTGCTGCCATTTATCCGATAACGCCATCTTCACCGATGGGTGAATTTGCGGATGCTTGGGCTGCCGATGGAAGAAAAAATGTCTTTGGACAGAAAGTAAAAGTGTCTGAATTACAATCCGAAGGAGGCGCTTCCGGTGCAGTACATGGAGCTCTTCAGGGAGGGTCGTTAACAACTACTTTCACAGCTTCACAGGGATTATTGCTCATGATCCCGAATATGAATAAGATTTCCGGAGAACTTCTTCCGGCAGTATTCCATGTGTCAGCCAGAAGCGTTGCAACCCATGCACTCTCAATATTTGGAGACCATTCAGATGTTATGCACTGTCGACAAACGGGTTGGTCTCTGTTGGCATCAGCCGGTGTACAAGAGGCGCATGATTTGGCTATTGTTGCACATCTCGCTGCAATGGATTCAAGTGTTCCATTTTTGCATTTCTTTGATGGATTCAGAACCTCGCACGAAATTCAGAAGGTTGAATTGTTTGATTATGATGATCTGGCAAAATTAGTAAACTACGATGCTGTGAAGGCTTTCAAAGACAAGGCATTAAGACCCGAAAAACCTGTAACCAGAGGAACAGCACAGAATCCTGATATTTTCTTCCAAAACAGGGAAAGGGCAAACCCTTATTACGACAAGGTTCCGTTCATTGTTGAAGAAAAAATGAGGATGGTTGAAAATCTTACCGGTCGAAAATACCGATTGTTTGACTATGTGGGACATCCTGAAGCCGACAGAATCGTTGTCGCTATGGGATCCGGGTTGGATACACTTGAACAAACCGTTGAATACCTGAATGCACAGGGAGAAAAGGTCGGTTTAATCAAAGTCCGATTGTACAGACCGTTCTCTGTTGAGCATCTTCTGGCAGTCGTTCCTGAAACGGTGAAATCCATTGCCGTTTTGGACAGAACCAAAGAACCCGGTTCCGCCGGTGAACCTCTCTACGAAGACATTAAATTTGCCTTCTACGGTCAAAAGAATGCGCCAACCATCGTTGGAGGACGCTATGGTCTGAGTTCCAAAGAATTCACACCTTCCATGGCCAAAGCAGTCTATGACAACCTCAAAGGTAAACAGCCAAAAGATCATTTTACCATTGGTATCAAAGATGATGTATCCTTCACTTCCCTTGAAGTGGATGAACAGATCATAACGGAAGGTCCGGAAGTCAAAAGATGTTTGTTCTGGGGATTCGGTTCAGATGGTACAGTTGGCGCCAACAAAAACTCCATCAAAATTATTGGTGACCACACAAACATGTATGCACAGGGTTATTTCGAATACGATTCCAAAAAATCCGGTGGGGTTACCAGATCCCATTTGAGATTTGGACCCAACCCCATCAAATCACCATATCTCGTTGAAACTGCCGATTTCATTGCATGTCACAGACAGGCATACGTTAATATGTTCGAACTGGTAGACGGATTGAAAAACGGGGGAACTTTCCTACTCAATACCAACTGGACCAAAGAAGAGCTTGAAAAAGAATTACCCAACTCCCTTAAGAGAAAATTGGCACAGAAAAGCGCTAAATTCTATATTCTCGATGGCTTTAAGATTGCAGCAGAAATCGGAATGGGTGAAAGAATCAACACCATCATGCAATCCGCATTCTTTAAACTGGCAGATATCATTCCCTATGAAGATGCCAAAGATTACATGAAAAAAGCCATTGAAAAAACATACGGTAAAAAGGGTAAAGACATCGTTGAGATGAACTATAAAGCAGTAGACATGGGAGAATCCTATGTAGAAGTCCCGGTTCCTGCCGAATGGGCTGAATTACCAATCGAGAAAAAACCAATCGATTTGGATAAAACACAGTTTGTCAGAGAAGTTGCAGATGTCATGAATGCGAAGTTGGGAGATACACTCCCCGTTTCAATGTTTTCACCGGACGGTACCTTTGAAAACGGAACAACTGCCTATGAAAAAAGAGGTGTTGCCGTTAATATTCCTAAATGGGATGCTGAAAACTGTATTCAGTGTAATCAGTGTGTCATGGTATGTCCGCATGCAGTCATCCGACCCAGATTAGTCACCGAAGAAGAATTAAAGGATGCACCGGAAACGTTGAAAACCATTACACCGATGAACCCGAAACTAAAGGAAGAATATAAATTCACCCTTCAGATCAGCGGACTGGATTGTACCGGATGCGGAAATTGTGCTCAGGTTTGTCCGGGAAAAGGTGGCAAAAAAGCTCTTGTCATGACGCCTATTGAAGAAGTTGTAGAAGAAAGCATGAACAACTTCCGATTCACAGAGGAACTTCCAGACAGGAATCCCCTCGGAGATTCCATGTGGAGTGGTGCCATGTTCAACAGACCGTTGTTTGAATATCATGGTGCTTGCCCTGGCTGTGGAGAAACACCATATGTCAGGTTGATTACTCAGTTATTCGGAGAAAGAATGGTCATTGCCAATGCAACAGGTTGTTCTTCAATCTACGGAGGAAGTGCTCCTGCCACACCATACTGTACCAATAGAGAGGGTAAAGGACCCGCATGGGCAAATTCACTGTTTGAAGACAACGCCGAATACGGATTTGGAATGTCCATATCCATCAACACCACAAGAGACCGACTGCATGATCTCATGGAAGAGGCAATAAATGCAGGAATTGAAAGTGGATTGGCTGAGCTTTTCAAAGAATGGATTGAAAAAAGAGAAGATGCTGATGCCACCAAAGAACTTGATTCCAAACTCAGAGCGGCTTTAATAGCTGCATTACCAACTGTCACAGGCGAAATGCGATGCACCCTCGAAAACATTTTAGAATTAAAAGACTATTTCGTCAAAAAATCAGTTTGGATATTTGGTGGAGACGGATGGGCATATGACATTGGTTACGGCGGATTGGATCATGTTCTCGCTTCAGGCGAAGACATTAATGTTCTGGTTTTGGATACGGAAGTTTACTCCAACACCGGCGGTCAGGCATCCAAGTCCACACCAACCGGAGCTATTGCCAAATTTGCTGCAGCAGGAAAACCGATTCGAAAGAAGGACCTTGGAATGATGGCTACCACATACGGGTACGTTTATGTGGCTCAGATTTCATTAGGTGCAAACATGAATCAAGCTTTCAAAGCTATTAAAGAAGCCGAAGCTTACAAAGGCCCATCTCTCATCATTGCCTACACGCCTTGTATCAATCATGGAATCAAAACGGGAATGGGTACTACCATTGCAGAAGAGAAAAAGGCAACAAGCTGTGGATACTGGCCAATATACCGTTATGATCCCAGATTGGCTGATGAAGGTAAGAATCCGTTCCAGTTGGATGGACCGAAAGAACTCGATGGCAAATTCCAGGAATTCTTGGATGGCGAAATCAGATACTCATCTTTGAAACAGACATTCCCGGAAAGAGCCGAAATGCTCAGTAAAAAAGCTGAAGATGACATGCTCTTCAGATACAACAAATACAAGAAATTGGCGCAAGATTAAAGAATGATCCAATAAAAAACCGCCCTTAAAAAGGGCGGTTTTTTATTTTATTAATAGCGGATCATTTTTTAATAATGTTCCCTAACCATTTCGATGATATTCGCCTCAACGTTATATGAAAACACTCTGGTTTTTTCATCTTCGAAACGGATGGCGATTTCATCATCTGTTTCGTCTGCGTATGGATCAATTCGCAAGGGCCTTCCCCATTCGGATTGAAGGGGAAAATCCAATCTTGATTTCAGGACACACGAACCTGAAGATGGCCTTAATTGATAAATTCTTAAATAGTCATTGGCATCTACGAAGAAAAGAAAATAATTGTTGTTGGTATAGAATTTGACCGGAAGCCATGCATTTTTTAAAGCAAACCCTAATTCAACGGATTTGCCGCTGACTCCAAGCAGTAAAAATTCATCCCCTTCCTGAATCCATTTCCAACTTAAGGAAAACATCGATGTACTGATTAGTAAAGCAAGTAAAACGAATAAAACAACCTTTTTCATCCAAACCCCCCCGTACGATTATCAACTGAAAAATATTTTGCTGAAGCACATTTTGACTTAGCGTTTGATTATATCATTTAAAAAAATCGGAAGGGTAAAACAAGACGAATGTATTTGCGGACTGTAATAATGGAGTTCTTTTTCTACCTCTTTGTCTTCTCTAACCCTTACCAAAGGATCTGCACCCTTGGTTGCTATGGTATAAGTCCAAAAACCGGAAGGATATTGGGGAGAAAATCCTGTGTACAATTTTGTGTTTTCAAAGGCTTCGTCTATTCTGAAATAAGCCATTTCCAACCAATTGGTATCGTAAACCGGATTCTCCGTATGCGCTAC
>CAYYNI010000116.1:0-6735 GCA_964472765.1 uncultured Thermotogaceae bacterium
TGCGCATGAAACCAATATTCTTCCCTTGAATAGGAATGGCAAATGCGATCATTTTGCAGATTGTTTTTCCCAACGACTATCTCAAATCCTTTGTACTCAAAGCGCCTGGGAGAGGTTTCGGCGTGTGTCTTTTGCTTTCCTTTTTTTTGCAGCACCGGTTTTGGCAATAACCCCGCCTCACTCATTTCAGATCGAATATCATCCAGTTCCTGTTGTGTCTGGATGTTTTCAACGGCTTCATGGACACTTTCCAGGTAATAAATCCTTTTGTTGAGCTTTTGAACCCTTTTTTGAACAAATTCCTCACGACGTTTCAACTTTGACGCTCGCTTAAAGAGACGCTGGGCGTTGGCTGACAAATTATATTTTTTATCCAATTCGATTCTGACTTCTTTTCCCGTTCGCCAATCGGTTACATCGATTATTTCATAATTCTTCTTGGGATCAAATCGATAGAGGCTTCCCATGATCAGCTCCGCATTCAACTGCATTTGACCGGCTTTTGAGGATTCTTTCAAGTCCTTCTCCAAGTTATCAATATTGGATTCAATTTTTCCGATTTCTTTCAAGATGATCTTCTGCAGTTGAACCTTTTTCTCCGTCAGTCTTGACTGAATTCGCACCTGGCCGTTGACATATTCCATCGCCTTTGAGGGCGTCAGTTTGATCACCTGATAATCGCTTTCAAGTGCGCTGAGTAAAGTCATCGGTGAAATCAACGTCTTCTGCTCGGTACTTTCGTACAAATAAAGTGTTTCTTCGCTGAGCTCCTTCACCATGTCCAACAAAAGATCATGAAGCGCCAACAGATGGTCATCCTTTAATTGGGATATTTCAATCTCTTTTTTCAAATCCAGCCGAAAGAGTATTTCCTCCAGGTTTTGTTTGCCCAACCCTTGAAATTGATCCTGCAAAAATCTTCCCAATTTCGTCTGCCCTGAAGTATTTGAGATTTGTGAAACGAGAAAATCCAATCCGTGTAGCTCATAATCACTCAGGTCTATACCTTGATTTGAATAAGGCGTGTAAACAACGCCAGGGATCAGAGACCGGCTTGGAGTAATCGTCCTTTTCCAGACATCGATGATGACATCGGATTCATCGGTTAAGATCAAATTGGAATTTCTGCCCATCATCTCAAAATAGGCTTTATAGCTTATTAAATCCCCAATCTCGTCCCGCTTTGCCAATTCCAAATTCATAATCCTGTCGGTTCCAATTTGAGAAATGCTTTTCATACGCCCGCCGTTCAGGTATTTTCTAAGCAGCATCACAAATCCTTCCGGATGCGATGGACTGGACTCCTTCTTATCGGTCAAACAGCAATAGCAATCTGATGACAAAAGGGAACAAAATAGGATGGCATGGCTGAATTCAAAATAAAACCTGCCCGAAGAAGGCATTTGAACCTTTTTTAAGTAGCTTGCATCCAATGTTTTGGAAAATTCGTTGATGAGGACTCTCAATGTAATGCCGTCGATGTTCAATCTGATTCCCCCGGTATATAAAGAAATAGGGTATATTCTTTTCCCCGAATATTATACCATCAAACAAAAAACCCGACTGACAGTCGGGTTTTTTGGAAGGTGTTTTGTTGTTTGTTGTCTTTGCTTTTTACATCAATGTATTGTAATCCGTTCGATAATATTCGGGCTGCGAATCCCAAAAATTCTCAATCACTGTATTGATAACCGTTTCGTCCATCCCTTTACCACCAATCATATAACATGATACGTCATGCACATCTTGATTGTATTCACACTTGACACCGTTTTTCTCATCGATGATATAAAATTTATGTATTTTTAATTGATTGCTTAATTTTTCTTGAATGTTCATTAACTATCCCTCCCGTTTATTATTTATATATAACTCTATTATAATAGACGAAGTTCTATAAGATTTATTTCATATGCGTTTAGTCTATTGATTCAGAAAGTCGTCATTCAAGCATCAGTGCACAAATGAGATCGTTGACATTCGTGCCTGTGGGACCGGTTGTTAAGAGGGCGTTTGCTGCTTTTAACGCATGATAGGCATCGTTGTTTTGAAGTTTTTTAAGTGGATTGATATGAGCAGATTTCATCTTTGAAACCGTATGGGGAGTAACAATTCCGCCTGCTGCATCCGTGGGACCGTCTGTTCCATCTGTCCCCAAAGAAAAAAGTGTGCAGTCGTGTTCGAGTCCATCCAAGGCAATGGCTGCAGAAAGTGCCAATTCCTGGTTTCTTCCGCCTTTACCCGTTCCTTTGACATTGACTAACGTTTCGCCGCCGAATATGAACAAATGAGGCGGTGAAAAATCGGAATCGCCATGATAGCAATCAGCCATCATCGAGGCAATGAGGCGCCCTGCTTCTTTGGCTTCGCATTCAAGGCGTGTGGTCATAATGGTGGCATTTATTCCCAGTTTTTGGAAATGATCCTTTGCACTGCGGCAGGCATGCGCCACATGATCGATAATTTCAATCTGCGCATTTGGTGTGTTGTCAGGCAACTTTCTTGCGATGGCCTTGCGGATACGCTGATCGAGGGGTTCCAACGCTGCGATGATGGCCGATAGATCGGGCGTACTCTGTTCGCACGATACCGGACCGGATGCAATGTCGGGGACACCATCTCCGATGACATCGGAGATAATCAAGGCCTGTATTGAAGCAGGGGCAATGATTTGGGCTAATTGCCCCCCCTTAACAAGGGAGAGTCTTTTCCGAACGGCGTTGATGGCTTTGATGTCCAAGCCTGAAGCCATGAGTTTTTGAGTAATCGATTGCAGGTCTTTGAGGGTTAATTCATCATAAAGCACTTCGAATAATGCGGAACCCCCACCTGAAATGAGTAGTATCATTTCATCATCACAGGTGAGGTTTGTGAAGCGTTTCAGGACTTCATGTCCAGCTTTCAAACTGTTTTCATCCGGAATGGGATGACCGGCTTCCATCAAAAACAAGTTCCCAATAGGGCCTTTGTTATGAGCATACTTTGTGATGACAACACCATCGATGATTTGATCTGCCAGTACATGATAAGCAGCATGGGCCATATTCCAGGCTGCCTTTCCAATGGCAAGCAAATGAAGACGCTTCGTGAATTTCATTTTACGAAGGGTTTGTATCACTCTTTTTTCCGGATTTAAATCTGACAAAACACCTTGAATTACCTGTCGGCAAAGCCGTTCACTAGTCAGCACCCCTATTCACTCTCTTGAATATACGCAGGCAACACCTCTACCGGATTTGCCCCTTTTGCTTGAAGGTATAGACAGATGTTCTCAAACAGGTTGTATTTTTCTTCCCAGGCTATCTGATCATACTGGTATATATCCAATACCCCTTGATAATAATCATAAGAAGTAATGTATCCTTCTTTCTGGGCCTCCTGAAGTTTGTTCAACTGTTGCAGGTAGATTTGTTTGAGTTCCAATGCACTTTCGAATTTTAATGAAGCGTATTTTACATCTTCGTAGGCCAAGTTAATGTCATAAAGAGAGGCATTCGCATAGGATTCTTCCCTTAATTCGTGTATCTTGGCGGAACGCCTGTTAACATCGGCCAAATAGGAGGTGGTCATGCCGCTTTGAGCCAACTTGTATTTGGTTTCTTCAATTTGTTTGCGATAGCTTTCGATCTTACGATCGATATTTTCTTCCTTGACGGCGTTCATCTCTTCGATGGTCAGGGGTTGAATCCCCGTTGTGATCAATGTTAATTGGGGGATCTGCGAAACAAAAAGGTTCTTCTTGATATAGTCTTCCTTTTGAAACTGTAGGCTTTTGTAATAATCCAACTTTCCTTTACTGATATCCGTGTTAATGCGTGCAATTTCCACATCCCGCTGGGAAACACCGCCATAGGCAACGGCTTTTTCCTTATTGGCCAGGTCCTCGCTGTACATTTGATATTCAATTTCAGCGATTGCTTTTTCAATGGATAGCTTTTCCAATTCAAACAGAATATCAAACACCTCTTTGATGACTTGCCATCTCTCCTGTGTATAGGCTTTGTAGGCTTGCAATCTATCCAAGTCCGCCTCCATAATGGTCAACTTCGAATCAGCCTTTAACAGCGTGGCATTGTAATTGTCAAAGGCGCTTTGCCATGTAAGCTCCACTGCCACGGCGTTTGGATACTGTTCAAATATATTTTTAACAAATTCCTCAATCTTAACTGAAAATGACCTCGTTGCACACATGAAAAAGAGGATAATGAGGACGAGCTTGATGGACTTATTCATTCATTCACCTCCGAATACCGGATTCTGCCGGATAACATCGCTTCTTTTACATAAGGGTCAAAAAATCCTCGATGGGATTTAAACCCTTCATAAGTTTTTTTGGGTACACTCACCCCATCACTTATTGACAATTGGTCTTTGACTTCTAAAACATTGGCCATGATGCGGGCCATATCTCCCAATGCCGGATGATAAGGGCCTGCAACAACTGATGAGCGTAGTTCATTGGGAATAAATAGCCCAATTCTGTTGAGCGTTACCGTTGTGTTCCGAGCCTTGCGTATGGTTTTTCCCAGTTCTTCAACGGCCTCTCTCAATTTCAAGGGTACATACAGACCCTTTAAATACAATTTTTCCAAAGGGGTGTCTTTCAAAACCAACGTGGGGTGTATGCGTATGCTGTCTGGTAACATGGCGAAGGCTTTTCTGACACTTTGTTCATCTATTGTGTTGTTGGACCCATATAGGCCGGTCATCAAATGGATGCCAATTTCAAAACCGGCAGCAGCAAGGTTTTGAATAGCCGTAACAGCCGTCATGGCATTATGCCCCCGGTTGTTTTTTTTCAGGACATCATCGTTAAAACTTTGGACACCTAATTCAATCGATTCGCAGTGATATTGCTGTAACAACCTTATCTCCTGTTCATCAATCGAGTCCGGACGGGTCGAAATTCTGATTGAGTCAATCAGCCCCTTTTCGATATAAGTGTGCGCCCACCTCAGAAACCGTTCCTGCATTTCATGCGGAGCGTTGGAAAAAGAACCGCCGAAAAAAGCGATTTGAATCTTTTTATTCGGCTTTATTTCGTTCAGTTGAAAACTGACGAATCGATCCAACTGAGTCAGAATAGTCTGATCTTTGTAATTGAGATAATCGTAACCGGTTATCGCTTGTTCATTGCAGTAAATACAACGATTCACGCACCCCATCCAGGGCAAAAAAACCGGAATAATGGCCATTTTTTCACGTTTCAACAGATTTTCTCTCTTTGCAGATATTCAATGGCTTTTTTAGCCGCATTTTGTTCTGCTTCTTTTTTGCTTTTACCACGGCCTTCTCCGCATTTCTTTTCTCCAACGATACAAGCCACAACAAATTCAGGATCATGAGATGGTCCGATTGAGTCCATCAAAATATAATCGGGGAGGCTTTTTAACTTGGATTGAGTTAATTCCTGTAATTTTGTCTTGTAATCCAGCATCAAAGAATCCTGCATAACAATATCAATGTATTCATAGATCATGTCGACAATAAACTGTCTGACGGATTCCAACCCTTTGTCTAAATAAATGGCTGCACAAAGCGCTTCAAAAGCATCCGCCAACAGGCTGTCCCGATCCTTGCCACCGGATATCATTTCGCCGTGCCCCATAAAGATAAAATCTCCTAAAGAGATTTTTCTGGCGGCTTTAGCCAATATGGTTTCACTGGCAAGCACTGATTTTGCCTTGGCCAAATCCCCTTCGGTGTTTTTTGCGAAATGCCTGTACAGGTATTCCACAATGACCAGACCGACGATTGAATCACCCAAAAATTCCAGGCGTTCGTTGGACATCAGGAGTTTGTTTTTAAAACGTACCTTTTCGTTCACATAGGAAGTATGCCTGAGAGCGTGAAAGAGTAGTTTTTCATCCGAAAACTGAATGCCGATGATGTTTTGTAACCGTTCTAAACGCTTTTTTTCACCTGTTTGTATGATGATGGCCCCTCCGAATTGAGATTCAAGCTCTTTTATAAAGTTATTTTCAACCATATTATACCATCCCTTCAAGAATGATGGGCTTTATGATATAATTTTCCATGATAAAAATCGCTTATTTCGGCTCTTTAAAGACATCGTTCGTTAAAAGCGGTATTGAGCGCTATTGTAAGTGGCTGAGTCCCTATTCAAAACTCTCGTTTGTGGAATTGAAAAGCGGCGGGGACATCAATCGGGAGCAGATGATGGATATCCAAAAACGGGAAGCGACGGCTTTGCTGAAAAGAGTAAAAAATGAAGAGCTGATCGTATTGGATGAAAAAGGAGAAGAATGCACTTCAATGGAATTTGCCGAACTGCTGCGGAGCAGACAAATTTCATCAACGGATCTTTTTTTTGCCATAGGCGGTTATACCGGATTTCACACAGATGTCAAATCAGCAGCCTCAAAGACCATCGCCCTTTCAAAGATGACCTTTACGCATGAAATGGCTTTGCTCTTGCTGATCGAGCAAATTTACAGAGGAATGAAAATTATAAAAGGTGAAAAATACCATTATTAAAATCAGAAAGGACGGTGGGGGTTCAAGTGGAACCAGAACCTTTTAGTAGCAATGCGTTGACTTTGCAGTTTGTTTTGTTGGGATTGATGTTGTTTTTATCAGCAATCTTTTCAAGTTCGGAAACGGCTCTCAGTTCTATGACCAAACTTCGGTTGAAAGAATTGGCGGAAAAGGCCGATTCCAAGGAAAAACGCAAGGTCGTTGAAACGGCATTGCATGAACCAAACAAGTTGTTGA
>CAYYNI010000117.1:0-6562 GCA_964472765.1 uncultured Thermotogaceae bacterium
GATACCGATGTTGTCAATAATTATCTTGATGTGAACGCTCTTCTTCACAATCAAGTCAGTTCGAACAATCTGAATATTGATGGCAGACAGGCAGATGGGCTATACGATTTCACAAAAAGGTTGGAACTTTCCAGTCAGATTGAATCCAATCCCCTGTTATTGGCTGTAGATTATGGCAGGTGGACGGACCTGGATGGAGATTGGGTGGGAGAACTGCATACCCCTCGTGGCGGATCCAACGTATCCAGCACCTCCATTATTTCCAGATTAAGTGAAGCCAGATATGACTTGATGATCAACGACGGAAATACATCCTTTGTTGATTTCTTCGGGACGTTTGTTTCTGAAATGGGAATCGAGGCACAAACCTCGATGCGTATGACTTCCAACAATCAGATGATGTTGACACAAATTGATAACGAAAGAGAACGTGTGAAGGGCGTTTCGCTGGATGAGGAAATGTCCAACATGATCAAATACCAGCAAGCATTTAACGCAGCCGCAAGGGTAGTCACTGCCGTTGATGAGATGATACAGCGTATTATTGACGGGCTGGGTATCGTAGGTAGATAATGGAGTCCTTGAATCAATTGAACACCTTCATTTGTAAAAACACAGTTATTTTAACAGGGGCCGGAGTCAGTACTGACTCCGGCATTTCTGATTTCAGGAGTGCGGATGGGGTCTATGCCAGATGGGATTCAAGTAAAGTATTTGATATTGACTATTTCAAGCAAAATCCCAAGTATTTCTTTGACTTTGCCCGGGAAGAACTGTATCGTTTTTCGGACAAGCAACCCAATATCACCCATGAGATCATAACAAGATGGGAACATGAAGGTTTTTTAAAGGCCTGCATCACGCAGAACATTGATATGCTCCATCAAAGGGCGGGGACTAGGAATGTTTTGGAGATTCACGGTTCGATAGAACACGCTCATTGTATGAGATGCCATCGGGGGTATGACATCGTTCAAATGCAGGAGATGTTGTTTTCGCACGAGGTTCCGCTTTGTGAATGCGGCGGGATTATCAAGCCCGATATTGTGTTTTTTGGTGAGATGCTGCCTCAGCGTGAGATTTCGGCATCTTTCGAGTATGCGGCTGATTGTGAGCTGTTTATCGCTATCGGCACTTCTCTGGCAGTTTACCCAGCTGCCTCTTTGCCTCTTGCGGCAAAGGAGAACGGGGCGAAATTGGTGATCGTCAACCGTGAGCCCACACCTCTTGATTCTCTGGCGGATGAGGTTTTTCATGGTGAATTAAAGGATATTATGAGTGCGTTAGATGATACTTAGTATGATCAGCACAACCATCAAAGCGATGACAATGTAGAACATGATTTCGATGGCGGAATAGTTTTTATTCAGTTTTTCTATTTCTTCGGTTAAATCGTTGTATTCGTTGTTGATGAATTTCTGAAGGATATCGGTTTTTTGCTCGATTCTCTCCAGACGTGTTTCCAGTTTTTTTAGATCTTCATTCATTTTGTTCCCCCATTCTTTCTTTAATGATACGGATAATCAGTTTTGGGTCGGTTCTGCCTTTGGTTCGTTTGATCATTTGGCCGATGAACCATTTGAGCAATTCCTTTTTTCCGCAAATATAGGCTTCGTATTGTTCTTCGTTTTCTGTGATGACTGCTTCAAGGATTTGGAGCAGCGAGTCCTGATCGTCTATTTTGATCAGATTTTCTTCTTCGATAATCGTTTCAATTCCTTTGGGTGTCTCACATAGGGTTGCTAAGAGTTTTGTTTTGAGCGTGGGTGCGATTTGTCCGGTTTTGATGAATTTCAATAGCTGATAGAGTTTTTCGGGTGTCAGGTAGGTTTGTTGAATGAGTTTGCCGCTATGATTCAAATAAGCTTTAACATCTCGTAGGATCATGTGTTTCATCTCATCGGTGCCTAGAATCTTCATCGTCTGCTCAAAAAAATCAACAAACGGCCGATCGATGATCAAGGACTTTGCCATGTCAAACGTGAGATTGTATTCATGCATTAGTCGTTCAAGCCTTTCAAAAGGCTTTTCTAAGATTTGTTGGGCACAATGGTTGATGATCGCTTGTTCAAGTTGAATTTTAGGGAGATCGGGTTCTTCAAAACAGCGGTAATCGCTTGACGTTTCCTTTTCTCTTGAGGGAATGGTTGTCCTGGATCTTTCATCCCAATCTTTTGTCAACGCTTTTTCAGCGGAAAAGTCTTGAAAGTGGTCCTTCAAAAAAACTTCTTCGTAAGTCAGAGCCCTCTCCAAATTTTTAAAGGTGTTGAGATTTTTGATCTCCACTCTTCCCGTGTGTTTTCCTGTTTGACTATCTAATAGAGATATGTTGGCATCTGTGCGCATTGCCCCCGATTCCAGGTGACCGTTACAAATGTCCAAGTAAACGAGGATCATGTGAATGGCTTCAAAAAATTCCGCCGCTTCTTTGGGAGAACTGATTGCAGGGGCTGTCACAATTTCAATCAACGGGATGCCACTTCTGTTAAAATCCAGATAACTTTTTTCTCGTCCGCTGCGAGTGTCGATCTTTTTCAGTGTTCTTGCCGAATCCTCTTCAAGATGGATTTCGTTAATTGTGATTTTTTTCTTTCGTGCAGAGTTAAAAATCTCAACCCAACCGTTTTCTGCAAGCGGTTTTTGGTATTGAGTGATCTGATAGCCCTTAGGCATATCGGCTGAAAAATAGTTTTTTCTGTCAAAGATGATATGATCGTTGACTTGTCCGTTCAAAGCGATTGCCGCTTTGATGGCCAGTTCAATCATTTTCCGATTGATGCGGGGCAACGTTCCCGGTTGTCCGGTGCATATCGGGCATATATGGGTATTGGGTTGTGATTGAGGATCATTGGCACAGCTGCAAAATGCTTTGGTTTCTGTTTTTAACTGGGCATGTACTTCAAGTCCGATGATCGTTTTAAACATCCTGTATGCCCTCCAAATGAGGAGCGGGGTAAAAGCCGTCTTCGTAAAATCCTGCAGTTTTTTCAAAGGCTCTGGCAATTTGTAACAATTTTTCATCAGCAAACCGGGCAGTCATAAATTGAAGGCCTACAGGCGTTTTTTCTGCATATCCCATGGGAACGCTGATGGCAGGGAGGCCGGTCAGATTTGCTAAACAGGTGTTGACATCGTATTGTTCTAACTGATGAATGCTCGTGGATTCTCCAAGTTTCCCTGGAGTTCTGCCTGAGACAGGAGAAATGATGGCATCATAAGTATCCAACAGATGGTTGATTTGTTCGATGAACTTTGTACGAATGGCAAGCGCTTGTTTGTAATATTGTTTTTTTTGAGGATGAGAGAGGTTTACAGTTCCCTGTAAAATACGTTTCTTGACTTCTTTGCCAAATCCTCTTTCCCGTGTTTGAGCAAATTGGTTCGATTTATCGTCGGTTTTAAATTTTAGTCCATATAACAAACCATCATACCTTGCCAAATTAGACGAGGCCTCAGCAGTGGAAAGAACGGTATATACGGGATAAGTTTGATCGTATTGCTCAAAGGTTACATAGTCAACTCTTACCCCCAACCATTGCAATTTTATAACAGCTTCTTCAAAGCGTTTTTTAATCAGGCGGTCGCATTCTTTTTCGATGGTTTCACGAATACAAGCGATTCGAAAACCCTGAACAGGCTCTTCAATGTCTTTTAGGTAGTTTTTGTGAACTATGGCTTTGGTACTGTCGTAGGGGCAAGCTTGTGAAATAACGTTGAGAATCAAAGCGGCATCTCTAACTGATCTTGTGATGGGGCCGATTTGATCCATGGATGAACAAAAGGCAATGAGTCCGTATCTGGATACTAATCCATAGGAAGGCTTCAACCCAACGACACCACAATAGGAAGCGGGCAATCGAATGGAACCTCCTGTGTCTGATCCCAAAGCAAACGGAACCATGCCGGTGGCTACAGCAACAGCGGAGCCTCCACTGGACCCTCCGGGAGTACACGCCAGGTCCCATGGGTTTTTAGTGGGGAAAAAGGCGGAATTTTCAGTGGTTGAGCCCATTGAGAATTCATCCATGTTTGTTTTTCCCATTAAAATAGCCCCACTTGTTGATAAATGCTCTACAACCGTTGCATTATAAGGTGAACGATAATTCCAGAGTGTTTTACTGGCAGCTGTAGTTCTCGTGTCCAATGCTAATATATTATCTTTGAGCGCATAAGGAATCCCTTCTAGGGCATGAGGGTTTTTAGGTTTTTGGTAGTCTTTTGTGTGTTCGATGAAAGCCTTTACTTTTTCGTCTAATGTAATGATTCTGTTCAGATAATAGTGTTGAAGCTTTTCTGCTGTTATTTTTTTTGTTTTAATCAAGTTGACCAGTTCTTCTACTGAATTCATCCAGATTTCCAATTGCGTGCTCCTTGATTTGGAAGGTTCATCGATTATATCATAACAAATTCATGTATAATGGTATTGAAAACTATCAATAGGGAGTGATAACAGTGAAAAAAACGATTTTGACTTTGTTGGTTTTGATGTTGGCTTTGGTCTGCGTGATTTCAGCTGCCAGTGAAAATGAGGAATCATACCGATTTTCTTTTTCGATCAATGATCAAGACAAGGTGGAACAAGCATTTACCAGTTCAGATGTGGTGACGATTGCGTTGAAACCATCTGACCAGTTGATATTGTATATCCCGGCAAATGCAACCACTGGTTATCAATGGGTGCTGAAGGATGATTTTGAAGACAAATTCGTTCATTTGGTTTCGACCGATTATGTAGCGCCTGAATCCGAGATGATGGGTGCAGGTGGTACGTCCGTATGGACTTTTAATGCAAATGAAGAAGGGGTTACTACACTGGCCTTTGAATACATTCGACCGTGGGAAACAGATGTGGAGCCTGAAATTGTGTTGCTGGTACAAGTGCATATCAAAGCAAAGTAACGGTTTCGCTTGATAGATGATATTCATTACACGATTGGCATGATAGGATATCATGCCAATCGTTTAGTTGTGATATAATATTTTTATCATTGACTATAGGGGTGATGGTTTTGAAAAAAGACATAGAAAGAAGAATCTCTGAACTGTTTAATAAGATGCAGGAAGAAAATATAGATGTGATCTTATCTACTACATTTGAAAATTCTTCCCGCAATCCCAGATATCTCAGTAATTTTTCAGGGTCATTCGCATATGTTGTGATTGCACCGGACAAACAATGCATTTGTTCGGATTCAAGATATTGGGAGCAAATCAAGGATCAATCGCCATTAGAATTGATTAAATACGAACGTTCCAATGCTGAAAAGATTCTCAAGGATTTGTTAGGAAGTTATAAGCGCATCGGTTATGAAGCCAAAACGACAACGGTAAAAGATTTCGAAAACCTGAAAGAGAAATTAGGCACGCAAGACCATGAATTTGTGGCTTGCGATGAAATGATTGAAAAGATCAGAATGAGTAAATCAGCGGACGAGATCGCATTGATCAAAAAAGCTGAGGAAATTGCCATTGACTCTCTGGTAGAAATGCTGAATGAAATCAAACCCGGCAGAACGGAAAAAGAGATGGCGGCTTATTTGGAATACACCATGGTAAAAAAAGGGGCTGACAAGCCTTCCTTTGATACCATATTTGGATCAGGTCCAAACGGCGCTCTTCCTCACATGTTCCCTACCATGAAGAAGATTCAGGAAGGGGAATTTATTGTCATCGATTTCGGTGCAAAATATCAGGGGTATTGTTCGGACATCACCAGAACGATTGCATTGGGTGAGCCAACAGACGAGATGGTCAAGGTTTATGAAATCGTTCAAAAGGCTCAAGCGGAGTCGGAAAAGATCGCTTCTTCATCCCTTTCGGGAAAGGAGATCGACCAGGTGGCCAGGGATATTATCAATCAGGCCGGATATGGTGATTACTTCGGTCACGGACTGGGTCACGGATTGGGCCTGGACGTTCATGAACAACCCAGTGTTTCAGCCATGAATGAAGAAAAACTGCCTTTAGGAGCTGTGGTAACCATCGAACCGGGGATCTACCTGCCGGGAAAATTCGGTGTGAGGATTGAAGATGATATTTACATCACAGGTCAAACCAACGAAGTATTAACACAGTTTAAAAAAGATTTAATTGTTATAAAATAACTTTATCCCATTAACGTCATTATTTTATAGTAGCGAATACGGAGGTGCTTTTTTTTGATTGATGTTGGCGGATTGAAAAAGGGAATGATCATCGATATGGAAGGTGAATTATATAGGGTGATCAGCATGAACAAACATTTCACCGGTAGAGGAAGCGGAATCATCCGGACCAAGCTGAAGAATGTCTTAACAGGATATTCTAAGGACCATTCGTTCAGCAGTGGTGAAAAGGTTGATGAAGCTACCTTGGAATACAGAGAAGCGGAATATTTGTATAATGATGGTGAGCATTATTATTTTATGGATACCAACAATTTCGAACAATTTCCCCTGGATGATGAATTGGTAGGAGATGCTGTTGATTTCTTGATTGATAACATGAAGGTAAACCTCATGTTCTACGAAAGCAAGCCTATCGGAATTAATCTGCCGACTTTCGTGATTCTGGAAGTGGTTGA
>CAYYNI010000118.1:0-6518 GCA_964472765.1 uncultured Thermotogaceae bacterium
TACCGGAATCTCCGCCGTCCTTGAAAAGTCTTTTCCAAAAAGTGCATTAAAATAGGGGCTGCTGAAAAACGAAAAAGGCTCCCATCAATAATGAGAGCTTTTTGTCGTTGTTATTTCGATTTATTTCGGCTTTGTTCAATATCGGTACATGCTGACAAGACCTTTGCTGATGCGTAGTCTGTTCAAGGCAAAAGAAAAAAGGTCGTCTCCGAAGATACTGGTTTGAAATGAAACAGCTTCTTTTAGTCTTTTTTCCAACCGATCATTTTGAGCGGTTACTGTGTCGAGGTTTTCTTGGCTGGAATCTTCTCGATACATGCTCAAATCGGCATGTATGATCTGTCCCACCAATGTGATGGTCTTTCCCCAATGGTTGTATGCTTCCAGCCACATCCTGATGTCATCCAGCAGCTTGGGGGGGCTGTTTTCTTCTATGGCTTTGGCATTTGCCTGAATGCGTTTTCCCTGTATGGTCAGGTATTCTGCTGCTTTTTCTCTTTTTTTGTCTTTGTAAAGGCTTTCAAATTCTTTTAGAATGGCTTTGATCCGGGCTGAGTGTTCTTTTTCCAGGGGACTTTTCATGTTGGCTTGGGCAAATTCTAAAAACGCCTCATGACATTGTGGGACCAGTTTTTTGATGGCGTTTTTCCAACTGTTAAGCGGGTCATAATGTTCTTTTTGTTCGAAGTACTCTCCGGCGTTATAAAGGGCAATCAGGGAGGCGTATGCCCGGCTCATGGGGTTGAGTATGATGCCCGAAGCATGTTGATACAAATTCGCATCCCTTCCGGTATAAGGGCCTATATGCAGTTCCGGGGCCATGGAGGAGTCGTTAACGGGGTAATTATCCCAATATAGAACCGGTCTTTGAAAGACCTTGGAGATCATTTCGGCTTCCTTCGCTTCAATCTTCTCTGAACAGACTTGACGTCCTGTCCACATGATTTCAATACCCGGCTGGATTTTTTCTCCCAGTTCATGGTGATAGGCATTCACCTGTTCCCCGTGATAGAGGGTGGGGCACATGATGAATTGAAGATTTTCAACTTGGCCTTTCATTTTTTGATAAACTGCATTGGTAAAAACGGATTGCGCATTGGCAAGCGATGAAAAGGCTTTTTGGTCGGATTCATGCACCAATCGTTCGGGAATATCGTCAAAAAAAAGACAAAAGGTGGTGACACCGATTTTTGAGAACGCCTTGAATTTATCGCATACTCGATTCAGGTCGTTTTCATCGGAATAAACCAGGCTAAGTCCGGGGCTTAATGCCAAAGAGACTTCGATATTCTTCTTTTTTCCGTGTCGAACGAGTTTTTCAAATGTTTTCATGAATGATTCCGGATAATCTTTGCGCCAGAGTTCTCGGTGGTATTGATCTTCTTTGGGAGCGTAAATATAGAGATTGTATTGCCCTTCCAAATAGGAAAGAATGTCCATTCGTTCCTGCCAAGTCCAAGGCCTTCCGTAGAAGCCTTCTACAACGCCTTTTATGTATTGATGGTCCATCTGTTCACCTCACGTTATGATTTTACAGCTCCGTCTACGAGTCCGGAGATGATTTGTTTTTGGAATACTAAAAAGATAATGAGTACGGGTAGCCCCGCCAGGGTGGAAGCGGCCATCAATTTCGGCCATTCCACTTGGTTGAGTTTGGAAAACAAGGCCAAGCCAACCTGCACAGTTCGCATGTCTTTTGAATTGGTCATGACCAAAGGGTAATAAAGGGCATTCCAACTGGTGATAAATGAGTTGATTCCCAACACGGCCAGTCCCGGCCCGCTGAGTGGCAGGATGATGCGAAAGAATATCTGAAAATCATTCGCCCCGTCCACATACGCCGCCTGGTCGATTTCAAACGGCAGCTGTTCAATATACTGGCGCATGAGAAAAATGCCAAAGGGTGAAACCAAAGTGGGGATGATTAAAGCGTAGAAAGTATTGATCCAATTCAGTTTTTCCATCATCATGAAAATGGGGATAATGGTGATTTGGGGTGGGATCATCATGGTTGCAAGAATCAAGCCAAAGATCAATTCCTTCCCCTTGAACTGTTTTCTCGCCAAAGCATAGGCAACCATGGTAGAAAGCAGCAAATTGCCTAAAACAGAAAAAATCGCAATAAACGAACTGTTGAACATATATCTGGCAAAATCGTTTTCCTCCCAAACGTTGATGAAATTCATGATGGTGGGAAATTTGTAATGAACAGCGATATTATCCAAACAGATACCGGCATCGGGGTCCAAACTGCTGAAAAGGATTTGAAATTGCGAAATATGTTTCAGGTCAACCCCCTGATACTCATGGAGAGCCAAAACAATGCGCTGATTCTGCCATTCATCCTTTAGGGTGATCTCTTTGATGGGCATCACCTTGATGTTTTCATCCACATCTTTCAGCCCTATCCATAACTGTGAAATAGCCCCTTTTACCTTTAGGTCGCATGTAAATGATTTGATCAGTTGCAGGTTTTTGTCTCCTAAAAACACACCGATTCCCGTTAATTCTTCCGAAGGGGCATTTTTTACTTCAAAATACGCATTTTCACCTTCTTGCCAGTCCTCTTTCATAATTTCATATTCTTTGTTGCCGATTGCCTTCATTTTGGTTCGTAAAAACATGGGGTTGATTTCAAAATCAATCAACGTTTTGCCTGTGGTAATATGGAATAGATCACCTTCCGGGATCATAGAGGTCAAGACGGTTAGCAACAGGGGAAAAAGGCAAAGGGAGGTCAGAATGATCATGGCAATCAGAACCTTTTTATTTGTTTTTTTCATCTCATCACACCTCCTTTCTTAAAACACGTTTTTGGATGAGGGTAATGATCATGATGATCATGAGCAAAATATAGGCTATTGCTGAGCCATAGCCCATTTCAAATTTTCTAAAGGACACTTCGTACAAATAATGGACAATGGTCTGAGTAGAATTTCTAGGGCCGCCTCCGGTCATCGTGTAGATTTCACTGAATATTTGAAAAGACCGGATGGTATTGATGGCAATGACAAAGAACAAAGTCGGCTTTAATAGGGGGAGTGTGATCTTTGTGGCGATTCTAAAAGAACCGGCACCATCTATCCTGGCCGCTTCGTATAGTTGTTCGGGAATGCTTTGCAAACCGGCGAAGATGAGAATGACATAATAGCCAAAAGCCGCCCAAACATCCATGAACATGATCGCCGGCAATGCCGTCTTGGTTGAAGCCAACCAGCTTCTGTCTTCCATGGTGAATCCCATAAGACTGCCCAGTGTGTTGAAAAGCCCGTTTGAACTGTACATATATGTCCAAATCATGGAGATAACCACCATCGAAATAACGGAGGGAAGGAAGAAGGCAGATTTAAAAAAATCCTTTCCCTTCAGGCGTTTGTTGTTTAGCAAAATGGCAATCAACAAGGCAATCCCGGTGGTAAACGGAATGGTTCCCACCACAAAAAAGAAGGTGTTTTTCAATGCGATGAGAAACACCTCGTCCTGAAAGGCTTTGATGTAATTTTCCAATCCCACAAATTTCATATTGGGATTGATGCCGGAATATTGAGTGAAACTAACCGCAAATGAAAACAGTATGGGATATAAGCCAAAAACGGCAAATAAAATCAGCCATGGAGAAAGGAATGCAAAAAGAAACCATCTTTGCCGTGTTTTTCTTTTCATTTTAAACTCCTTTAGTTTGACAAAAAAGAGGGGGAACTGCGCCCCCCCTTTATTGAGGATTATTAGTTGTTAAAGTCGTCGAGAATGGTTTGAATTTGACGATTATACTTGTTAAAGGTTTCCTCTACATCTGTATAGTCAAGGACAATGGATTCGATGGCTTCTGAGAGCTTGTATTGGATATCCACCCATTTGGGGTGCTGTGGCGCCGGAACAGCCAAGGCATTTTGTAAAAAGAAGATGTATTCCAGAGGATGATCTTCAAACCATGGATTTTCAGATGCTTTGCTGGTAGAGGGGAATATGGAGGGAACTCTTTTGGTAATATTCATCGTGACTTCTTCACTGATCAGATATTCAATAAACTTCTTCGCCTCTTCTTTATTTTTTGAGGCGTTTGGTATGGTGAGTATTTCACCGCCTGCAAATGAAGCGTGAAATCCCTTGTCATTTGAAGGTTTTGGAACAAAGCAAACCATGTAATTGGTGTCCGGGTATGTGGTTGAAAAATTGGTGATTGCATCTGCTTGCCCAATCCAAAGCCCGATTTTTCCCGAACCGAAAACCGCTCTTAAGTCTCTGGATTTGGTTTTTATGGAATACTCGGACAATTCCTGATACATCCTGGCTGCTTCCAATACTGCCTCTGAGTCCATAGTAGCGGTTTTCATGTCTTCCGACAGGATATTGCCGTCGTTCCCCCATACAGCCGGCAAGAACCATTCTTGCCAAGGCGTTTGAGGTTCGCCGGTCCCCATGCCAAATCCGTAAATATCGTCACCCAAGGCATGGATTTTTTTGGCAGCATCCACTAATTCATCCCATGTTTCAGGCGGATTCTCCGGATCAAGCCCTGCCTTTATGAAAAGATCCATATTGTAGAACATCGCCCGTGTTCCCAAAAGCCAGGGATAACCCCAATGTTTTCCATCGTATTCCGATTGATTCCAGCCCACAATATGAGGAAATTTTTCGACTTCGTTGGAAATGTCGGTTAAAACACCTTCATTGGCAAAGTTTGCAACCCAGGTGTTCCCCAATTCCAAAACATCCGGAACAGCTCCGGCGGCAAAAGCGGTGACAATTTTGTCAAATCCGGTTGCCCACGACAGCTGAACAAATTCAATTTCCACATCGGGGTTTAATGCCTCGTAATCTTCGATGACTTTATTAGCCGTGTCATCGTCCATCATAAATTCCCAGAACAACAGCTTTGTTTTTGCACTGCAAACCGTGACTACCATCAGGATTGCAATGAAGACGATCAAAACCTTTTTAAACATAAAACACCTCCAGTTTTTCGGAAAAGACACATCAAACGTGTACTCATCCCGCAATATGACACAATAATGAGATTTAGATGACTTTAATGTTTCGGGGATTCCCGGTTCACATCCCTTGATTAACTTGATGGATCAACAGTCTAGTTTACTTGTTTTTTTAAGATCTCTTTGGCCTTTTCAAAATCGTCAAAAAAAGAAATCAAAAATGAAATGGTTGCACCTTTTGCGACCGATTCGATGCCGCCTTGATCAATTTGGATAAAATCATTTCCCCGTTGATTTGAACTGTATTCAAGGATTTTTGAGACGGTATAGCGGCGTAAAAAATCGGAAAACTTGATGATATCACCGCCAAGAATCACCTTTTTAGGATCCATGAAATGAATCACACTGGCAATCCTTTCAGAAAAATTACAAAGATAGTTTCGCATGCTCTTGTTCTCTGAAAGCAAATTTTCATCTAACTTTTCAAGCTGAGTAGCCTCAATTTGTTCCAAGTTGTCCAACATCCAGTCATTCTTGATGCGAACTTCACCTGCAGACGAAGTCTCGCCCTTGTAGATTTTATTGTCAATGATGATTCCGGCACCGATCTCCTTTAGGGAAAGGAGGTTTTCGGGCAGAAAAAAAAGAAAATAAAGGCTTCTTTCATCGTTGAAGCCGGAGTCAAACAAACTGTTGGCAGCAGCTGCGTTCGCATCATTTTCCACATGCACATGTTTGTTATATTTCTCTTGTAGCATTTGAACCACGTGAAGCTCTTTAAGATTCATGTCGGATGAAAAATGAATGATTCCCGTGGTGGAGTCTACTAAACCCGGAACGGCGATATTGATACTCAACAATGTATCCAACGTTTTCTTTTCGCCCTCTGTCAGTTCGTCAATACACCCCATAATCGCTTTGATAAAAACCTCGTTGGACTTCATTGTGATGTTTTTTTCGGTTTTTCTGATGACTTTGCCGCTTAGGCTTTCATACCGGGCAAAAATATGTCCGTCGATCACTGCAATGGATATGAAATAACACAGGTCGCTATTTAATTCAAATTCCTGAATCTTTCGCCCGCCTTTTTTGCCCGGAGCGATTTCTTTGGTTTCAAAGAAAATATGCTCATCCATCATCGCATTAAAATTACGTGTAACCGTTGATTTATCTATGCTCAGTTGGTCTTTAATAAAATTCCTTGTGAATTGGTTTTTGATCCATATTGCCCTCAATATACTTAACTGGGTTAGATTGTCCAGATAAAACATTCGTTACCTCCATTTAGTTGGTTGCGCAGAACAACTTAATATTACCCCTTTTTCCTCCATTTTCAAAATCGGAATATGAAACACCAGCATTGAATAAAACCGATTATGCTTAATAGGGTTCTTTATTCTCCCATTTGCTTAAAATAGCGTTTGCTCTCTATTTAAAACGAAGTGGCCTTTTTATCATGTGTGTATTCGTAATCACCTGTGTTATACTTTGATACAAATTACAAATGATACTTAATCTGTTAACAAAACCGAGTATCAATGGGAGTCGCATCCAATGTCAAAAGAAGCC
The DNA here is from genome assembly GCA_964472765.1 of uncultured Thermotogaceae bacterium. Lineage (GTDB taxonomy): Bacteria > Thermotogota > Thermotogae > MWEM01 > MWEM01 > JASUTC01. The sequence continues at coordinate 6,501 of CAYYNI010000118.1, forward strand.
TTAAAACGTACGGTATTC
>CAYYNI010000119.1:0-6475 GCA_964472765.1 uncultured Thermotogaceae bacterium
AGATTATATCATTATTCTTGATTTTTTCATCAAGGTCTGTTGTATCAATCAAAGTACCAGGGATACAGTCGATAATTTCTTCATTTCTAATCAAAAGCGTTCCTTTTTCCAAAGCTTGATTTAAAATCAACCGTTTTATTTTCTCATCACACAGTTGGTTTTGAAGGTGAGTGATCAACAACCGTGTTTTTTCTATGATTTCGGACAATTCCCCTTCAGCTTGAACACCGGCACAAATAAAAACACCATCGATTAAGGAGGACGACCCATGTGACAGCCTGTCTAACGCCCCATCAATAAAAACCGTACCCCCTCCGCAACGTTCCAAACTTTTACTGATCATATCAGAAATGACTTTCTGAGTGGCGGGATTAACCAACTGAACCTGTGTATCCTGTAAGGCACGTCCTAAAATGACTTTGGACCCGGATACTTTACTGTTAAAGCAATCCAGAATCTCGATGCATGACGGGGTCTTGATTAACTCTTGAATCGTCAAAAAGCAACCTCCCTTGTAAATGATGATTTGGGGTTTGGGTGTATTTTCAACGCTGTCAATCAATTCTCCATCCCGACCAATGCTTAATACCAATGTAGGCACATGCCGTATTTGCAGCCCCTTTAAGAGATAATTTAATAGGGTTGTCTTACCTACATTTTTATCCATGCCAATGATCGATATAATCCGGTTCTTATCAGCAAGGAAATCAAATAACTGATTTATTGAGAATGTGTCCGTTTCCATTCTCCGGCTCTGTGCAATCGCACAGCTTCCCCAGGAACCAGTTTTTTATTTGTTCCCGACAACATACTGGCCAGTCCTTCCTTGCTTTTCCGGTTTTCAGCAAGCCAACCGTCAGGATCTGCTGTGGCATGGTATTCTTTCGGTTCCTCATAAACAAATAAACCGCCTTCGTAATTTCTTAAGATAACCTTATTTTCGCCATAAGAAATCAAGTATTGAGGCATAACAGGGATCTTTCCCCCACCATGGGGGGCATCGATGACATAAGTCGGAACGGCGAATCCTGATGTATGACCTCTCAAATATTCCATAATCTCCAGTCCTTTAGCAACCGTCGTTCTGAAATGGGACAACCCTTGGGATAAATCGCATTGATACATATAGTAAGGTCTTACCCTGTATTTAACCAGTTTCTGTACCAGACATTTCATGATTTCAGGATTATCGTTGATTCCCCTTAACAAAACCGATTGATTTCCCAAAGGAATTCCTGCTTCAACCAACTTGTCCAACGCATGGATGCTTTCAGGTGTTATTTCCACCGGATGGTTGAAATGGGTATTCAGCCAGATGGTTTTGTATTTTTTCAACATGTCGATGAGTTCATCATCGATTCTTTGCGGTAAAACAACGGGTGTTCTTGAACCAATCCGAATGATTTCTACCGATGGAACCGTAGCGATTTTCTGGATAATTTTTTCCAAATGTGCTGTGGGAAGCGTTAAAGGATCTCCCCCTGAAATCAAAACATCTCTCACTTCCGTGTGTTCTTTCAGATATTCAACCGCTTTATCGACATATTCCAACGGCATGGCCTTATCGGTTTCACCTGCTTTTCTTCTTCTGGTACAATGGCGGCAATACATGGAACATCGATCGGTCACCAACAGCAACACCCTGTCGGGATAGCGATGAGTCAGTCCGGGCGTTGGGGAATCCACATCTTCGTGAAGCGGATCCAACATATCTTCCGGTGCAACGGTCAATTCATGTACCGATGGAACCGCTTGAAGTCGAATGGGGTCAAAGGGATCATTCGGATCAATCAATGATGCGTAATAAGGCGTTATCGCCATCCTTAAAAATTCCAAACTGTGCTCTATTGCACGTTTATCTTCTTCTGTCAATTTGATGACTTTGTTAAGCGTTTCAACATCCATTATTCTGTTTCTGAGTTGCCATTTCCAATCGTTCCACTCTTCTGGTGTGCAATCACTCCAAATCTGCTTCTTCTGTTGTTCTGTCATTTAACCATCCCCTTCTTTTTCCGTTCATTTATCTGCAACCGAATACTTGTTATTGTTATGCTTGGTTTTGTTCTGTTGTTCTTCAGAATTTTTTTATTCCAATGCTTTTTATTCAAAGATAGCTTCATAAAAACCTCATCTATCATCGCATTATAACAGAACAAGACAAAAACGAAGCATAGCAGGCATTCTTCATTGATTTTTCATCTTCTTTTCCAATTGGAGTTTGACAGGAGCGGGTACCCAGTGATCCACTGAACTGCCATGATAAGCAATTTCCTTAACCAAGGTTGAGGAAATAAAAGAGTATTTGGTATCCGTCATGAGAAAAAAGGTGTCCAATTCGGGAAACATCTTTTTGTTTGCTGCTGCCATTTGCATTTCATATTCAAAATCCGAAACCGCTCTTAACCCACGAACAACAACTTCTATACCCTTTTGTTTGGCATATTCTACCATTAAACCACTGTGGGCATCCACAGTGATATTGTCATCCTTGCTAAAAACTTCTTCTATCATAGCGCATCGTTCAACAACATCAAATAAAACTCCTTTTTTAACCCGGTTATGCATGACCACAATCACCAAACTACCAAAGGCCTTGGCGGCACGCCTGGCCACATCAATATGCCCGTAAGTGATGGGATCAAATGTTCCCGGATACATGGCTTTGGTTGTCATCATAATTTTAAACCAATTCCACGATTTTGTCTGCTATTTGATCAGAAGGTAGTTCAAAGTCACTATATCCTTCTTTTACAACTGATTTTGGCATGCCGTAAACCACACAAGTAGATTCTGCTTCAGCTATTACTTTCCCTTGATAATGTTTGATCTTAAAACAGCCCTTTGTCCCATCTCTGCCCATACCGGTTAAAACAACTCCAATCACGTTTTTTTTATATATTTCCGCACCCCGATCAAAGGTAAAATCGGCTGCTGGTCGGACCCCATTTATTTTCGAACTACTGTCTAAATACACTTTTACAGCAGAACCTTCATTTTTTAACCCTAAATGATAATTCCCTGGTGCGATATAAACTACCGAATTTTTCAGAATATCGCCCTCTGAAGCCTCACGAACCTCTATATCTGAAATCTTATTTAAACGGGCTGCCAGTGATTTAGTGAATCCTGCCGGCATATGCTGAACCACAACCACAGGCGCAGGTAAATTTCGAGGTAACTGCGGTATCACATTATCCAGTGCTTTAGGGCCACCTGTTGAAGAAGCTATGAGTACAATCTTGCCAGTGGAAGTAAAAGTTTTTTGAACCGGTTTATGCATAACCCTTGCCTTTCTTAAAAGAGACATTTTTGATGCCTGTACCAGCATGGCACTGTTGATTTTCGAAATCAGTTCACCACCCATTTTTCTGAAATTGGTCGATATTGAACCGGAAGGTTTGGCTAAGAAATCTACCGCTCCGTTTTCAAGGGCTTCTATTGTTATTTCCGCCCCCTCTTCTGTCAAACTGCTGACCATGATCACACGTGTTGCCATTTTTTTTGTGATGAGTTTCATAGCTTCCAAACCGTTGAGTTTTGGCATCTCCACATCCATGGTAATGATATCCGGGTTAAGCTGTGTCGCCTTTTCAACCGCTTCCATACCATCTCTGGCCTGTCCCACAACAACCAGCCCATTCTGAGAATCCAAGATATCCTTGATGACCATTCTCATAAAGGCCGAATCGTCGCAAATCAGTATACGGGTTTCCTTGGTCATTCCCTCACCCCTTTTCCATCTGAGTAACGCTATGACAACACACTATTCAAAATTAATCGGTGTGTATTTTTTCTCCTCTTTGAGCCTGTAGCATTTATCGCATAATTTATATCCGTATTCCAATGCCTCCAAGTTCAGATCGATAAATTTCTGGGGAACTTCTTCGCTGATAGTCTGCTTTAGGGCATCCAGACTAACAATGCCCGTTGCCTTTTGCAGAATTCCCAGACCTAAAACATTTGCCAGAACGGGCATGCCATATTTTTCAACACAAATATCCGTGACAGGGTAAACCAATATTTTTTTTGTAATCCTGCGAATAGTCATATGGAGGTTTTTAACAAATGAACTGTCACAGATCAACACCCCATTAGGTTTTAACAGATGAAAAAAGGAATCAAGCGGCTTTTGATCCATCATGTACAATACGTTGAAATTGTAAGCTATTGGAAAATCGATAGGATCATCGCAAAATAACACATCTGAATAAGCAACGCCACCACGAACCTGGGCGCCGTAATGCTGAGTTTGAATCACCCATTTTTTTTCATTGGTTAGAGCTTTGGCGAGGATCAATCCCATTTTAATGTTGCCTTGACCACCAAGTCCGCCGATTCTCATTGTAAACGGGTTTCTTTCTATCGGAATCATTCACATCACCTTCCAAGTTATGATTTTAAAGAGGCTGCTTCTTCTTTTGCTCGGTTGATAACTTCTTCGTATTTGGCAACATAACCCTGTTTATTCTTGTTGACAAATTCACCAATAATGATCTTATCCGGAAGACTTTCCACGGCTTTTTCCAATAGAGCATTCACGTTGAAGCCGTCATAATTGGCCTCAGGATTCATTTCCTTAAGCATTGACACTGCTTTTGGCAAAGTGATCCCGTTATCTTTGAAATAATTGATCATTTGAGGTGCTGAGCCGATCTTATTGTATCTGCCGTAATAAGTGGGGCATTGCGTAATCGTTTCAACCAACGAAAATCCCGGATTAGTAATGGCCTTTTTTATATAGTTCTGCAGAGCCACGAAATGATAGGTTGTGGTCCTTGCCACATATGTTGCCCCGGATGTTATGGCCAGCCTGGATAAATCGAAAGGTTCTTCAATATTTCCGTAGGGAGCCGTAGTTGCATAAGAGTCTTCAGGTGTAGTCGGGGAATATTGTCCCCCAGTCATCCCGTAAATATTGTTGTTAAAACAGATCACAGCTAAATCCATATTCCTTCTGGCAGCATGGATAAAGTGGTTTCCTCCTATTGCTCCGGCATCTCCGTCTCCGGTCATAACCAGCACCGTCATTTCAGGGCGAGACAGTTTGATTCCCGTTGCAAAGGCAATCGCCCTACCATGTAAGGTATGCATGGTGTTATAATTTAAATATCCGGTTGCCCTTGATGAGCAGCCTATCCCGGATACAACTGCGATTTTAGACGGATCAAGTCCCAGTTCTTCTATGGCTCCCACAGTAGCTTTCAGTATGGTTCCATTGCCACATCCCGGACACCAGACGTGGGGTAGCCTGTCAATTCTAAGATGTTTTAAATACTTTTCGATAGACATTTTAATCCTCCCGACTTTTTGATAATTTTAACGTTTCCTGATCAGTTCGTTTATTACGAACCCTTTATGCTCAAACAGCGAATCCCAACTCAAACGCTTGAATATTGATAGTCGTAAACCTTGGTTTGACCATTCTTTTAATCTCTTCCTTCCAATCGATGCCTTCCAATCCGGCTTCTTTGACAAGCACGCCGAGCATGATCACATTCATTACTCGGATATTACCAAGCGCCATGGCCATTTTTGTTGCCGGAATGATCCGGGCATCAGCCATTTGTTCAAGTTTTTCCCCGATGCCTTTCGGATAGACCTCTTTACCGGCTAAAATGGGCGCAGATTCGATTTGCTGATCATTCACAATGAGTTTTCCGCTCCTAGAAAGAAATTCCAGCCATCTCATGGCTTCCATTTTCTCAAAGGCGATCACGATATCTGCCTCACCTCTTCCGATGATAGGTGAATGGACATGTTCACCGTATCGAACTTGTGTTGAAACGGAGCCGCCTCTTTGCGCCATTCCGTGAATTTCGGACATTTTCACATCATAACCCGCATTCAACAATCCGGTAGACAGAATTTTGGAAGTTAATATCGTTCCTTGGCCACCTACCCCGACGAGCAATATATTTCGACATGTCTTCATTATGCATCACCGGACCTTTCAATGGCATTAAACGGACAAACCTGTACGCAAACTGAACAGCCGACACAGGTATTGGGATCAATGGACGAACCGGTTTGAGGATCAAAGGAAATAGACGGACAACCTATTTTCAGGCACATCCGACATTTTCTGCATTTTTCAGGGTCCACAGCGTAAACCCATTGGGCAATCGCATACTCCTTTTTTTCCTCCCCATGCAATTTCTTCAAGGCGCAGGGCCATTTTGTGATAATGACAGAGGGACCTTCAAAAAGTGATGCCCCGTTCAAAGCCTCTCTGACCTCTTTTAAATTGTTGGGATTCACTTGATATATATTCTCAATACCAATGGCACGCACAAGGGGTGCTATCTCAATAATAGGTGCTTTTTCACCCTTCAAGGTATATCCTGTCCCAGGATTTTCCTGATGTCCCGTCATCCCGGTTACCCGATTATCCAAAATGATAATGGTACAGTTACTTTTATTGTAAACGATATCAATCAAACTCGTGATGCCTGAATGGAAAAACGTAGAATCTCCA
>CAYYNI010000120.1:0-6395 GCA_964472765.1 uncultured Thermotogaceae bacterium
GTGAAAGCTAAATCACTGACTGTCGGTGATTTCTCAAAGGAAGAAATCAGAACACTGTATGAGGAACACACGAAAGAAACTGAACAGGAGTTTGAAGAACCAATCTTTGATATGGCTTGGGATTACACCAGAGGTCAGCCCTGGCTCGTGAATGCCCTTGCTTATGAAGCGTGTTTTGAAAATAATGCCGGTAGAGATAGAACCAAACCCATTACAGCTCAAATGTTTGAAGGGGCAAAGCAAGCCTTAATCGCAAGAAGGGATACGCATATAGATCAATTGGCGGATAAACTCAAAGAAGACCGAGTCAGAAGAATCATAGAACCTATGTTGGCAGGCCAGGAATTTGATGCCGGGGTATTCAATACAGATATAGAATACTGCAAAGACTTGGGGCTGATCAAAAAAACAGAAGAAGGTTATCAGATCGCCAACGCCATTTATCGTGAAGTCATTCCAAGAGAATTAGGTTATATGACACAACTTTCTCTTGAAAGTATCTACAGAAGACAGTGGTATGTGGATGATGAGGGTAGATTAGATATGATGAAACTCCTGAATAACTTCCAACAGTTCTTCCGAGAACACAGCGAAAGCTGGCTAACACGATTCAAATACGAAGAGGCTGGACCTCAGTTGTTACTACAAGCATTTTTACAACGAATTATAAACGGCGGTGGCCTCATTGACAGAGAATATGGTCTGGGAAGAAAGCGAACAGACCTGTACATCCGCTGGCCCATCATCAAAGACCGATTCAAAGAAGAAGGAAAAGAAGTTCCCTTCCCCTTAACATATAACCCCGACGATCTCCAGAGAATCGTGATTGAGTTGAAGCTGAAACACAAATACTCCCTGGAAACCGTCATCGAAGAAGGGCTCAAGCAAACGGCAGCCTATGTGAACAAGACTGGGGCGAAGGAAGCCTATTTGATCATCTTTGATCAGGAAAATCCTAATTGGGAAGAGAAGGTTTTCACTGAAAAAAGGGAATACAATGGTTTGGTGATAACTGTTTTTGGGATGTGAAAGAGTCAAATGAGAGCATGTCAGAAAAGGACGTGAAATCCATGGAGAAGTTTTTTAATACAGCGTATCCCATTAACAAGAGCAGATAATTAGGGCCTGCTGAAAAACGCAAAATCCCCCCGTGGGGGGGCAGCTTTTTGCAGTCGGACCATGACATGGTTCCACTGCAAAAACTCTTTTTTCTCGATTATGGCAAAAAAAAACATCTCCGCTATTGTTATACGGGAGCACACACCGGTGCTCCCCTACGTCTCTTTTCAAGGTATTTTCACACATTTGTAGGGGCGGACCGGTGTGTCTGCCCGCAGGTGAGATGATACCTGATTTTGCGAATATGTCTTCAAAATTAACCTTTTTGCAGTGGAATCATGACATGATTAACCTCCATTTAAATCCACTCTTTCCAAAGGGACGTGGCTTATGTCAAGGTGCACCCTTTATGTTTTTTTGCTATTCCTTTTGTTCTTTATATTCATTTTCTACCTTTTCTAGCACTTCTTTTGATAGAGAAATATTTTTTACAGTATATTCTTCCTCCGTTGGAGCATCAAACACAAACCTTACCTCACCGTAAGTATAAGCTGGGATTTTTTCTGCTTTTAAAGTGAACACATTCCCAACAAAAGTGACAATATTTTCAAAATCCGCATGTATATAATACTGATTCGGAATAATATTCGAAGGAAAAACAAATTTCACTTCCACATTATTTACCGGGACTTCCCAACCCGAACCCCAAAATTGTCTAAATAATTGGGAACAATCAACCCCATCTTCAACTACATATTTGGCGGTATACATAATATTTAATACAATCTTTGGAAACCTTTTATAATCAACTTTAAAGGGGCTTTCGTATGGGACTAACCACACACTCACATTAAATTCTCTTTCATTATTGACAGAAAAGTCATTTTTCATCACCGGTAAACCTTCTGTCCATATTTTTAAATCTTCAATTGTCACATATCTTGATTTTGGAAGATATCGGCTTAAACCACGGTAATTGAAATCAAGTTTGTATTCAAATTTCTCATAAACTTGCATGGAACCGTCTGGAAATATGATGTTTTCCAAAGAAAATGAGCTTATGTGATAATTGTTGGAAAATACACATATTGATAAAAACAAAATCACAATTATAAAAAAGAAACTTTTCTTCATAGCATTCATTCCCCTCTAAGATTTTTTTCATTCTGAAGAAATTTTGACTAACAAATCATAGAACTTTGACTACTCCAGACTTTTCAACAATTGAACGGCACTGTTTTTAAACCATTGCGGGGTTGTTTTTGCCTTGGCTTGGATTTCTTCATATTCCTTTTTTCCAAGATAGTCTTTAAACATTTCAAGGATTTGATCAAAGTTATCCGAAGTAGCATAAAGAACCGAACAGTTGTACTTAATCACGCCAAAATCGGTAAACTTGAGGGCAATTCTTTCCAGATTGTCCCGATCATCAAGATTGTAGAAGATTTGGTTCATGAAGGCAAGGTATAAATAATTAAGCGGGATGTCAAATAACTGTGCTTTCAAGAATTTGTCATACAAATTATAGTACTCTAAAAAAAGATACCGAAATCTTTCGATTCGATTGTATTCTTCTGGTGTAAAAAAATCCGGAAGCTGCTTCGCCTTATTCAACAAATGATTCAAGGCTTGCTTGCAATAATCTACCCTGTTATAAAAATCATTGTAGATGTTGATATTCTTCCTAAAGAACTCCGATTTTTCAGCAGGGATATCATACATAAGTACATTTAGCGGTTCTCCTTCGATAAAGCAATTTTGTGCTTGTTTGATAAAATCAAGTAAGTTTTTGCTGTTATTCGAATTAATGAATATTTGGGGAGTAACAAATTCATCTAATATTTTTTGATTAGAGCATAAAGAATAAACAGGGTCTGTTTCATATTGAGTGTCTATAGCCCAATTTAAAAAATAATCCTCATAATATAAATTGATTTTTTTTAGATTGCACAATTTAAAAATATCTAAAAAGAAATCATTTAAATTTTCCCGAGTAGGGTTATTCAAGTATGAATTGATCTTGCCAGTGACTTCCATTTCAGAATCAGTATAATTATAGTAAAGGACATTATTTATAAGTGTTTCAAGTTCCTCGATTTTATCATCCATAGGAATAACTAAATCATCAATTTCAAATGCCAAGTTGGGAATATCTTTTTTTCCGTGATATTCTGAAGAAAAGGTTATTAAACGTCTATCAAAAGAACAGTTAGAAAAATAAAATTCATAGTCATAAAGCATTTTCTTTTTATTTCCCCAAGTATTATCAGAGTGGCCCTTTCTCACAACACTTGTCCAATATTCTTCAGATTCATAAAACTTACAATCTTTAACTTCTACATACCCTTGACCTTTTTCTTCTGATTCTAAACATGCATCATAAATTGCGTAAGTAAAAGTTTTGAATATATTATCTTCTAGTAATAAATATCCTCCCATGTGAGAAAATCCATTCGTAAGGTATATGGAAAAAGTACAGCTTTCAAATCGACTGGAATGAATCTCGGTATTAAAACATCCATCTATCGTTAAAGCAATTTCGTTATCATAAAATTCGAGCTCCTTCAATTCTATCCCATTGTAATTTTCAAGATATAAGGCTTCCGCTTCAGCTCCTTCAAATCTCAAATCTTTGATTTTCAGATTTTCGTGACGATTGTAGACTGGACCGTTGAAAAACAAAATTTTATCCTCTTTTTTTTCTGGCTTAAGCGTTTTACCATTCCCAACAATTTCCAAATTCCCCCGCTTACAAACAAAATTCCCAGTCAAATCTGACCGAATAACAATTTTTGTAACATCCTTATTATTTAAAGCAGCCTGGAAATCTTCCGAACTATAAACATACTCTGTTGATCCAAAAATAATCCCTACAGTAAAAATAAGTGATAACAAGACAAAGATTTTATTCAACATATAATAACCTCCACTAAGAGAATTTTTTATTTGCATCTACAATTAATTCCAAACGTCTCCAGAAAAATCCGGAAGTATTCCAGGGTGTTTCATTTTGGGGTTGATTCCAAGGGGACTCGTTTTCAGGTTGGTTCCAGGGTGTTTCATTTTCCGGCTGATTCCAAGGCGTTTCATTCTCGGGTTGATTCCAGGGAGTTTCAGTATTAACAAATTCAGTCGGTAAAAAGCCGACATAATCATCTTCCATCAGATAATTTTTAAAAGTATGATATTCATAAACCTTATCAACCGCCTTAGATACCAAAAATTCAGTTCCAAACGCAACCGCCATCACCACAATCCCTCCTGGAGCAAACCCACATAAAACCATGACTGAGGTTGTAAGGAAACTTGAACCTGCAATCAACGAATTCTTTATAGTATCCTCCAAAAGCTCCTCTCCCGAACGACCTTCAACTGCCCAGGAATATACAGACATCGTTTCATCCATAATAAAGGTAATCAATCCGTAATTGACTCCCGTTCCAACAGCCCTTTTCAAAATGGATGGCTCATTGATCAAAGTAGTAAGAGCAAATTTCCCATCCCCAATTGAAGTGATCAGACCTTCTGCAACAAAAGTTGCCCCACCTGCTACTCCTCCTTTCATTGCAGAATCGTATAAAGCCTCATCAAATTCATCACCCTCTAAGACCAGGGAATTAAACATTTCAAAACCAAAGGCAAGTAAAGCTGCTTGCGCTGATAATTTGAAGTTTTGCTTCATTTTGTAAGCATAAGTGTTCTTCCATTTTTTTATAGAATCGTTATATTTAGAGGGGTTATTAAGATAATCTTCTTGGCTTACACCCATTTTGTTAAATTCACTTTGGAACTCCCCGTATTGTAATTTTAAGCCAGTCTTGTAATCGAGTATTTCTTGCAATGGGTTAGAGACTTGTGTTTTTAAGTTCGCTCCAGTAATGTTTTTTGAATTTAATGCTACTTTGTTTTTTTCATAGACGATTTCTGTTAATTGATTAAAATCATCGACTGCAGATAGGGGATTCTCCATTTTTTTTAATCTTTCGATTAATAGTTTCGCATCCTTATCATTATCCGTCAAATCATAAAGATGTTTAAAAATATCATCATAAAGTTTCCGAGGATTTTGTAAAGGAGTATTTACTGTCCCCGAATAGTCTCCATAAATATGCAAATCATAAAGCACCCCAGCAAAAGCTGTTGCCTTTTTCCCCTCCAAACCAAAGTTTTTTGTCACCGAAGAGATCATGTTTTGCCGAATTTCCGTCCATGCGGCTTGTACAATCTTTTTTTCATTAGAATTAAAATTATAGAAATACCCTGTTGTTTCGTTTAATTCAGCAAATGGAACTTTTTCAGAAAAACCCCAATGTCCAAACAATCGATGGTTTTTGTTTAAAGCCGGATCAGAATTATTCTTTATTATTTCCCATGCTTCCTTTGGTAGTATTTGTTCATAATCAAAGAATTTGCTAAACTCTTCAATGCTTTTCTGAAGATACTCTTGACTTCCTGCAAAATTTAGATAATTTTTTATAGATATAGCATGATCACTGCCCGGCATAGAAAAAAACAATTGAACACTGCTCAATAAAAGAAACAGCAAAACACAACTTTTTCTCATTTTCTCACCACTTTCTTATCTTGCCTGCTCTCCTAAAAATTTCTAATATTGTGAAATAATCTCCTGTATCTTCGCTTCCATTTCCTCTTTTGAAATAATATTCATATCCCTTTGCTTTTTTATCCTTCTGATCTCATCAAAATGATCGATATAAACCCTTCTTTCATTAATTTTCTGCTGATATTCATCTTGAGTGATAAGTTCCATTTTAAGGGCTTCATCAAATCTCTCTTTCTCCTTTTCAAATTCCTTTTGCAGTTCTTCCTTTTCTTTTAGGATTGTTTGATTCATCATAGACTTCTTGATTTCTATAATTTGCTCCTCTATCTCCTTTATCTTGCTCCTTTTTTCCTTTACCACTTTTATATAACCTTCTGTACCTTCACTATGTTCCTTTCCTTCATCCATATTGCTCACAAAAATCCTGCCGATAGATTTATAGGCGTTTTCAATATCTTCAACCAAAACAGTTTTAGCATTTTCAAGCTCATCTACTTTTGATTGTTCCTTGTTTTGAAAAACAAAACCAGATAATGAATTAACAGTGCTTCCAATCTTTTTGGTCCATTTGTTTTTTTGAAATCCTTTAAATGCTGACATACAATCACCTCGTTGAAATTTTTTTTGAATTTATTTTTTTATGAATTAACTCTTCTAAATAGGGCTTGCTGAATAACTCAGAGCCCTTACTAATATAGACTTACAGCGTTTTTTTGTCTGTCTAAGTGCAAGGTTTTTTAAGGAAATTGGCGAAAAACCTTGCAGCTGATAA
>CAYYNI010000121.1:0-6352 GCA_964472765.1 uncultured Thermotogaceae bacterium
AGGTTTTAAAGAAAGAAGTGACGGTGAAAGAGGCTATTATACACCAGAAGTTATGATATACTATCCTCATTAGAATTTTAAAACATAATTTTGAGGATGATATGTCAACCATCAACGATCGGGATGAAAAAAATATCAGGTCAAGGCTTCAAGGATCTTCGGAAGAACTGTTAGAGCAGTTAAATAACCGGATAAAGCTGGAGGAAATCGTCAGAGAATCCTCTGAAGCCCTGATGGGGGTTGAGGGGTCTCTGGATGAGAAGATTGAGGCCATACTCCGGCGATTGGGGGAGTTTTCAAAAACCGACCGCAGTTATATCTTTCTCTTTTCCAAAGATGCGTATGAGATGAGCAATACCCACGAATGGGTGGGAGAGGCAATCAGAGCCGAAAAAGCTCATTTACAGAATCTTCCCTGCGACACCATCCCTTGGTGGACCGAAAAAGTGAAAACAGGAGACATCATCAACATCCCGCTGGTGGCTCAGCTGGGCGATTATGCCGCAATTGAAAAAGAAATCTTACAATCTCAAGACATCCAATCGGTGATCGTTGTTCCATTGATGTCAGATGAAAAAGCCATTGGCTTTTTGGGATTTGATGCCGTTAAGGAACCTAAAGACTGGAAGAATGAAGATATTGCATTGCTTCAAACGGTCGGCAATATCATTGTCAATGCCTTGGAAAGACACCAGCAGGAAAATGATATTTATAAAAGCGAACTCAATTACAGAACTCTTTTTGACAACTCCAACGATGGGATCTTTTTGCTGGATTTGAATGGTAAACATTCAAGGGTGAATAAAATGGCGGCCAAAATGCTGGGCTACACACCCGAAGAGATTCAGGGATTGTCGTATCGGGAGCTGGTGGCGCCTGAGGAAATCGATACCTCCTCTGTCATGCTATCTAAAGTCCTGGAGGGGCATATTCCACCGCCTTATGAAAAGACCATGATGACAAAAGAGGGGAAAAGGCTTCCCGTTGAAATCAACTTGTCTCTGATTAAAGATGAAAACGAACGGCCCATATATATTCAGAGTGTGGTCAGGGATCTGAGTTCCAGAAAAACCACACAGAAAGAAATCAAAAGGCTCACGTTCTTTAAGAACTCTGTTTTTCAAATCCTCAACGAAACCCTTTCTCACGATAAGGTAACACCCCCTTTAAGGGCCTTGTTGGAACTCAATTTAAAGGTTATTGACAGCTGCGATCACGGATGGGTATTCGAGCATTTTAATCCTCAATGGGAAGTGAAAAGCCCTCCGATAAATACCCTTTCAGACAAGCCGTTGCTGCCGATCCTTGAACTGGGTGAATTTAAGAAACCCTGGCCTATGGAGATGATGGAAAGGATGAGTGAACGCTTAAAAGCCATCAACGAAGTGATGATTTTAAGCGCCGACGAAATACTCCCAGGCAGTCAGCCGGATTTTCTGGCGAAAGAGACGCATTTTCTGATCATCCCCATTCAAAACAACAACGAAAACGCCATTGTTTTTGTCCTAAAGCAGGCGGATCAGTCCGTCAATTTCGGGGAAAACGATTTGCAGACCGGTGTTTTTTTAAAGAAAAATCTGGAAACCATGCTTTACAGGATTTATTTGGAAAACAACCTCATAGAAAAACAAAAGCAATTAACGAAACTGGCCAACATTGACAGCCTGACGGGATTGAATAATCGACGAAGCTTTGGAGAGCTGTCCATGGACCATTTGAAAAAAGGGACTTATTCCACGCTGCTCTATATGGATTTGAATAAATTCAAAGACATCAACGACACGCTGGGGCACAGCGCCGGTGACCAGATGCTGCGTGAGATTACCGATCGAATCAAAGAGAATTGCGGTGAAAAAATCATCGCCGGACGGCTTGGCGGGGATGAATTCGGGTTATTGCTCCCTTCATCCGATCCGGGTGAGATCCGTCAAATGTGTGAACGCATTTTGAAGATGATCAAAGAGGATTACCATATTCCGGGTTGGTACGGCAGAATCGGCGCCAGTATTGGTGTTGCCGTGTATCCGAAAGATGGAGAGACTTTTGAGGAATTGCTGAAGAATGCCGACATTGCCATGTACGACGCCAAAGGAATGAAGCGTGATTACTCATTTTTCAACGAGGCTTTGTCGCAAAACATTCAGAAAAAGATTGAGATGGAAAAGGAGATCGAACAAAGTCTGAAACAAAACGACTTCATCCTCTATTACCAGCCTATTGTGAAAACCAAAGGGGAACAGCTCAAGGGGTATGAAGCCCTTGTCCGATGGGATCACACCACACGGGGCATCCTGTCCCCGTATTACTTCCTGCCGTTTGCGGTGAAAACGGGACTCATCGGCAGAATTGATGAGAAAATTCGGGAAATGGCCGTTCAAAAGCTGGAGGAGTGGTCATTGACTCAAAGTTCTTACACTTTGAGCGTCAACGTGTCGGCCAAGGAATTTCTGGAAGAGGGCTTTCTTGAAACGATGGAGAATCTGTTTAGCCGCCATGTGTTTAACATGGAGAAACTGATCATCGAAATCACCGAAGATTCCTTCCTGGAGGACTATCAGGAAACCGTACGGAAGATACGCTATCTGAAAAAAAAGGGAATCCTTTTCTCCATCGATGATTTTGGAACGGGCTATTCCTCCCTTTCTTATTTGCGCAAGATTCCTGCGGATTTTTTGAAAATTGACATGGAATTTGTTCAAAACATCCATCAAAATCAGATCAACAGAACCATTGTGGAATCTACTATCAAACTGGCCCATGATTTGGGATTTCAAACCATTTGTGAAGGTGTCGAAACCAGGGAGGAATTCCACATTTTAAGAAAATTCAACACCGATTATGTCCAAGGGTATTTGTTCGGCAAGCCCTTACCCCTCTGATTCGGGTTGTTGCGCTACCATCATCTCTATCTTCCCGCTGTAACCGTCCATAATAATCTCCGTTTGTTCAGGAATGGAAAAGATATTTTTCGCCGAAACAATCGCCGGTATGGCGAATTCCCGGGCGACGATGGCGGAATGGGAGAGCATACCGCCGCTTTCGCTGATAATGCCGGTTGCTTTTGAAAAAACCGGTGTCCAACTGATATCCGAGTATGGAATGGCGACAATATCGCCAGGACGAATTTTTCCCATTTGATGCAGCGTGTTGACGTGGACCAGCCTTCCCTTAACATATTCCCCGGATACACCCAGCCCTTGGATTTCGTTGCGCTGAACACCCCGCTTCACCACTGGCGGGGGCGTCTCGCCGATGATCATGTCAGGAACCTCAATGTCCTCCAGGCTTGCCATTTCCTCTTTGACCCTTTGCACTTGATCACGGAATTGTTCGCAGGAAGCCGCTTTGGGGAGAAGGCTGTCTTTGATTTTCCCATAGTCAAGATAAAAAACATCCTCCGCCGACGAACGGACGACATACCGTTCGTGTTCATCTATAAGCGGTTGAATCAGAGTTTTGATTTGCCTGATAGAAGACGCATCAAGGGGCAAAGGTCCGCTCCATTTCAAGGCAAACCCTTGTGGAACCCTAAAGCCTTTTTTCATCAAAAATGCCAGATTAGAGGCCTTGTTGCCGAACGCCTGATTGGCACGGGAAAGGTCTTTGATTAGAACTTTTTGATGCATCGAATTTCTCCTGCCATTTTTCAAAGATGTGGTTCTTGTTGAAATCATCGTTGTGACTTCCGGAACGAATGAAAAAGACCGTGATCACACACAGCCCGAAAACCAAATAGGCCACATGGTTTTCAAACAGATACAGAAAAAAAGGATAGGAAAGGCTTGAAACATAAAAGGAAACACGGGCTTTTTTAAAGAGAATGGCAGTTGTGGTCCAGATGAGGCCGACGGTGATCGTCGTGTAAAAGGAAAGGAACAGGGAAGCCCATCCGATCAGGGTACGCCCTTTGGTATATTTTCCCGGCAAAAAGATCGGGAAAGAGGTCCCCAAAAGCGCAAAAAAGACCCCTATTAACACCGGTTCAACCGAATGAAACAAGGCACGAACGATAAAAACCGGAAGCAACCCCTTGGAAGCCTCACCGAGCACCGTCAGATACCCGGCCCTTTTCCCCCCCACCGTAAAGGTATTGGCCACGCCGATGGTTCCTGTGCCGTGCTCATACACCTTTTTATGAGCGAATAGCCGGGTAAACAGATACCCGAAAGGGATCGAACCGTATAAATAGGCAACGATTGCAACGATCAGACGATTCCACAATGAATGGTTCATAATGATTACACCCCATGAGAAGCTCATTTGAAATACCCGGTTCGTGCCTTTAATCCTTAAGCATTATATCACTCACATACAAAGCTACAAAATATTTTTTTACATTGAAACCGTTACAGATGGCGAAGGTTAAACAAAATAGTGTATAATATTTCCATCATTCCTGAGAAAGGGCTGAAAAAATGGGCATTGTATCGGACAAACTCCTGCTCAACCAATATGAAGCCATGATCAACGCCTATGATGATGCGTTGTTTATCGTTGATGAAACCCAAGAAGGGGATTACCGTTTTCAAGTGGCCAATTTAAAAGCGGCAGAACCCTTTGGGTTAACCCCTTCTCAAATGATCGGCAAGAGCCTCTCAGAGTTGTTTGATGAAAAACTGGCTGTGAAACTGCAAAAACGTTACCGGCATTGCTTGAAAGAAAACGTCTCAGTAGAATACGAAGAGGCGTTTGAGTTCTCGAATACAAAGTCGGTTTGGAAAACAAGACTTTCCCCGCTCATTTCTGGTCATCAAACGATTGGCATTTTAGGTATTTCAAAAAATATTACCCTGGTAAAACAGATGCAGGGCATTCTTCGTGAAAAGGAAGACAAATACCAAGTGTACTTGGAAAACGCCCCCTACGGGGTGTTTGTTGCCGATTATACAGGCCATTATCTTGAAGTGAACCAACAGGCTTGCCAGATTACCGGCTATTCCAAAGAAGCCCTATTGGGAATGAAGATCACGAATTTGATCCCTCAAGAATACAAGCAAAAGGGACTCGAACATTTTCAGCAGTTGAAACAAAACGCAAAGGCCTGTTCGGATATTCCATTCATCCATCGAGACGGTTCGCAAAGATGGTGGACAGTAAATGCCGTCAAACTGAACGAAGAAACCTTTCTGGGCTTTGTTAATGACATCACCTCGGCAGTAGAAGCCCGGCAGAAGATTGCCGAAAGCGAACGGTTGTTTCAAGCCATGCTCAACGCCATTCCAGACATGGTATCCGTTCAAGATCCCCAAATGAACATCCTTTACAGCAACTGGAACGGATTTGCCGCTGTCGAGCCATCCAAACGACGGCTGAATACCAAGTGCTACCGCACCTACAGAGGATATGATGATTTATGCCCTGACTGCCAGGCGAAAAACGTCATGCGGACTAAACGCAAACATCAGGCACAAGTCCAATTACCGGATGGCACCTGGGTGGAGATCCGGGTTATCCCCATCTTTGATCAAGCAGACGGGCAGAATAAAACCGTCAAATACTTTTTGGAATGGGTCCGGGATATCACGGATTTCAAGGATAAAGAAACGCATCTTCAACTCCAGAAGGAAGAGCTTATTGCCAGTAATGAAGAACTGGAAAGCCTGTATGAAGAACTGAAAGCCCTCAATGAAGAACTGATTGACAGTGAAGAAAAGGCGAATAAATTCAGCCAGGCTAAATCTGAATTTTTGGCGAATATGAGCCACGAATTGAGAACCCCCCTTAACGGCATTCTGGGATTTTCAAAATTACTGCAAAAGACAGAAATAGACGAAACACAAGCCGACTATCTGAACTGTGTCATCTATTCGGGAGAACTCCTGCTAAACATTATCAACGATATCCTGGATTTCTCAAAAATCGAAGCGGGAAAATTGATACTGGAAGAAACCGAGACAGACATCAAAGCCATGGTGCAAAAGACATTCCAAATGAGTACCTGCAAAGCCAATCAGAAACCGTTGACGTATCAATTATTCATCGACGAAAACATCCCCGACACGTTGCAAACAGATCCCCTTCGCCTGAACCAGGTTCTCGTCAACCTACTGGGAAACGCCGTCAAATTCACAGAAAAAGGCAGCGTCACATTGAAAGCCCATCTACTCAACCTGACCAACACCCACGCCACCATCCGCTTCAGCATCCAAGACACCGGCATCGGCATTCCCGAAGACCAAACAGAACACATTTTTGAAATGTTCACCCAAGTGGACTCCTCCAGCACAAGAGTTTACGGCGGAACCGGCCTGGGCTTACCCATATCGGCAAAAATCCTTGAAAAAATGGGCAGCAAAATCCATCTAAGCACCGCTCTCGGCAAAGGCAGCACCTTTTCCTTTGTCTGTGACTT
>CAYYNI010000122.1:0-6324 GCA_964472765.1 uncultured Thermotogaceae bacterium
CCCCCTTAAATAAATTCTACGGTATATGTGTTTTTTTTGGCGCCGGAATTTCTGTCAATCAAATTCTTCAGTCGTCTAAAGGTATCATCTTTCAAATTAATATCATCTTTAAACGCAGAATCTCTAAAGACAAATTTGATAGGTAGTGGCTTCAGAGCGGCTAACTGATCGATAAGCTCTTCGGTTATTTCCGTTTCCAAACATATCAAATAGGCACTTCCATACAGATACGTTCTTTCCCCAATGCCACTTAACACTTCCATTTTTTCCGACAAAGGAATATCCTTTTGCCGCAGCATGATTTCATATACAACATCAATATCCTTAGCCCCATATGTGAAGTCTACCGAATCAGGCCTATTGGTTAACGCCTTATTATCAATCTGCCCTTCAGATTCAATCAAATTCCATTTAATGTTTGTATATGCAGTTCTAAATACTTTGAAACCAATATCTGGAACCTGCTTTGGTTCTTCGCCAATTTTTAGTTGTTTATTATGCTCTTCTATTTCACTTTTTATTTTTTCACCCGCTCGGCGTATGCGTTCTTTTCCTATTTCAGATATATTTTCGTAAGCTATATCTGATTTTTTTTCACTATTATCAATTTCTTCAGGTAATTGAACTAAAATGTATTTTCTATTACCACCATCATTGGCATTTAGCTTCATGACTGCATCTGCAGTAGTTCCTGAACCCGAGAAAAAATCTAATGTTATAGAATCTTTGTCATTATAACTTTTCATTAGTAACAATTTTTTTATAAGAGAAGTAGGCTTTGGGAAATTAAACAATTTATCCATTTCTAATTGATTGAGTTCTTTAACTGCACTCTCATTCGTTCCTACTCCAGATTGTTTATTCAAACGAATATCAATAAAATTATTTGGTGTTTTGTAATTATTATCATTCCTAAGTCTTTGAAACCTGATTGACATTTTATCAGATTTTATTAAAAAATAAGTTCCATTTTCTATTTCCCTATCTAGTGTTGTTTGTTCCCACTTGAATTCACCACTTATTTTGATCTCATTACTGTTTTCACCATTTGCTATATTAATATTATTCAAAATTTTTGTTTTTGCATAATCTCCAGCTTTTACGTTACCATTTTTTACATAGGTAAACTTAATGCTTCCTTTTGGAAATGTAAGAGTTTTTATTGGATTTCCTGTATTTAGCAAAGGTGCATCACCGTTATCTAATAGCTCTCCAAAATATTTACTATTATTCGATATTTTTTCATAAACTAAAATATATTCTGCTGTTTTTCGACATTTATAAGATAGAGAAGGTGGTGTTGATGTTTTTGTCCATATAAATTGAACTGCAAAATTTTCTTCGCCAAAGATCTCATCGCATAAGGATTTTAAGTTTTTCACTTCGTCATCATCAATGCTAATAAAAATAGCACCATCATCAGTTAACAAATCCTTTGCTACTTTCAACCTCGGATACATCATATTTAACCAATTCGCATGAAAACGATTTGTCGATTTTTGATTCTTTTGTAATCTCTCTCCATACTCATCAAGAGTTCCTTCTGCGATATCACTCTCTTTAGCATCCATTTTAAAATTGTCATTGTATACAAAATCATTACCTGTATTATATGGTGGATCGATATATATCATTTTGATTGAGCCATAATAATTCTGGCGAAGGAGTTTCAACACTTCAAGGTTATCCCCTTCAATGTACAAATTTTCTGTAGTTTCCGGGTTTTTACTATCTTCATGGATATACTTTAACGTTCTCCCAAACACATCCTCCTGAGCTTTCTTCTTCGCTTCCTGCTTGCCAGCCCAAGTCAGTTCATACTTTTCTTTATCCACTTCCTCAAATTGACCCAGTTCTTCTTTCAAAGCTGTAAAATCAACCTGACCATCCTTTACTGCCGCCGGAAACAAATTTGCCAAGGCTTGTACATTATCACTGATAAAATCATTAATTGTTTTTGGTACCCTTTGCTTACTCATTACTCTTGCCTCCATGAATTATAAGTTGTCCAATGCTTCGATACTTGTCCTTATTTTTTGATTGATTTTCATTTTCTCGGCATTTACGTTTGTCTTTTTCAATTGTTCGTAATTGGACTTGATCTCTTTTAACGCAGAATACAGTTTAGCCACCTTGTTCGTATCATACCAAATCGGAGCATCTAAAAATGATGTTGCGTTATGATATAAATTACGGTTTGTCTGGATAAATACTTTCACATACATTTCCTGATAAAAAGTAACTTTATTTTCTCGGTTAATTATGTTTTCATAATCCAACAACTCGAATAATCGCTGCTTATGCTTGTCCGGCAGCATTATTTGATACGTTTCAGTATTCAGGAAATCTGAAACGATGACATCAGCTGAATTCACTTGATTTAGGCGCTTAAGTGCAAGAGAAAACATTTCGTTTTTGAAATCAAAAAAGCGAATAACACAGGGTGATTTTATCAATGGTTGGTATACATTCGCCATGTAGCTTGACTTCTTAATATCTTCAAGTTCAAAATCATAATACTGGATCACCTGATAATGATAGATATCATCATGGACTGAAGGTATTTCCTCCCCCGCTATTTGATAGGTCAGTACGGCTTTCTTAAGAAATGATTTGATTTTTCTTTTTTCGTTTGGTTTCAACTCTTTAGATATTAAATCCTTTAAGGGGATTTTTTTGCCTACTTTATATTTCACAGGCAAGCTCAACATCATTCCACAACCAAAAAAGAAATCAGTTCAAAGTCATCCGTGGTCTCCTCGGCAAAGGCATTATTGAATCCCCCAAAATCGAATATGGCCTGGAAGGCTTTATTTTCTTCCTCCCCCTTAATGGAATGGACCGCCTTGTTGAGCAACAGTGAATAAAGCTTCATATCCTTTGTATTGTTCGTTCTTTTAAAGAACCGGTCAAATAACGATTGAACGGGCTCGCTTTTCCCATAGCAGAGTTTTCTGAAAATCTTCACCACTTCGCGTGCTTTTCCATTTCCATAGAGTACGTCACCGTTATTATCAAGGTAAATTAAATAATAGGGATACAATGAGCTGTCAGACTTTGGCTTTTCATCAAAATTGCTATGCTTAAAGCAGAATAAAACGCCTTGTTTTTCGCCGTCTGTAACGGAATACATACCGTTTGGTACATTCTTAATGGCCGGTGTGTTGTTCACATAATCAGATAATTCATACAAATATTCGTTCATATTCAGGTCGGTAAGAGAGATATTCTCATTAGCATCTTCAATATCAATGACTTCATCTTTCAACCGTTCCAGCTGTCTTTTTCTAAAGTTGAAATCATTCATTTCAGGGGACAGGAAATCCTCATCGCCTGTTGAAACGAGATTCATGGTTGTCATTCTCCCTTTTACACGCTGCTCTAAACCGAGATACTCATTCAACTCAAGGTTAGGGAAGAAGTTAATCATTTGAATACAGTCGTTGGTGCTGCCGATACGGTCAATACGACCAAACCTTTGTATCAACGAAACCGGATTCCACTGGATATCGTAATTGATTACCGTATCGCAGTCCTGCAGGTTTTGACCTTCTGATATGCAGTCGGTACCAATAAGAATATCGATTTGATGGTCTGCAGGAATCTCTTTTTTCATTTTCGATCTGGGAGAAAAGGCGCAGAGTACTGAATTAAAATCACTATCCACATTTTTATTGTTTGTCTTTACTCCTTTGCCCATAACACAAGCGGTGTTCAAGTGGATTTTCTTAAGTTCCGTTGCAATTTGCTCATAAATATATTCGGCTGTGTCAGAAAATGCAGTGAATACGATAATCTTCTTGTTCTCACTATTATAGGGTGTCTGTGTTACTTTTTTTATAATTTCATCTTGCAGCGTACGGATTTTCAAATCTCTGTTTTCTTCTAAAACACACTTTGCATCGTTGTATATTTTTTCAAGAATAATTCTATCTCCCTCTAAATCATACAAATAATCTGCAACATGTAAGTGGGCAACTTTGATCTCATATTTACCTTCTAAATAGTAATCATATTCTTCATCAGATGTATCCGTTTCTTCGTTAACAAAGCCCCCTTTATTAAGCAACTCGATTGTTCTATCTATCTTTTCCATCAATCTTCTGATTGTTTCCGAAAAAGAATAAACCGAGCTCTCCAGGCGTTTAAAGAGATTAAAGCGGTGCATGACGATCATACCTTTGGATTGAGTTTGAAAGTCCATTTTGCCGCCACGTTTTCCTTTTAAACTGTATTTTTCCGCATATATCTTTTGGTATTCACTTTTAATGTATTTTGTTGGCGTATACACCGATAATTCAAGAGACTCCAACAATTCATTTGTATCAACAAACTTTAAGAGTTTTTCCTTGCTATCAATTTCAGGCCGTCTTGTTTCCGGTTTGTTTTTGTTGGGGAATTTGCCAACACTGCTCTTACCGTAATAACTAGTAATGTGTTTTCTGCTTCTTGAAATCGTCAGAAGCTCAAGGAGTTTATAGAAATCCGATGGAAGGCTATCAAGCAATTCATCTTTGTGATGGTGAGGGATCTTTTCCCATTGATTGATAATGGAAGAGGACTTTCTGAGAAGATTATCCACGCTGGAAAGCCCCTCTTCCTGAAAAGCAAAATCTCTATCACCGGTAATAATACTAATCTGGTTTTTTAAGTCGACTAAACTATTGTTTACAGGTGTAGCAGAGAGGAGTAATACTTTGGTATTATTTTTCCCTCTTTTAATTACATCCTGCAATAACCTGGCATACCGTGTCATAATCAACTGGTCGTTGTCATCGTAACGATCATTCCTGTTTCTAAAATTGTGAGATTCATCAATGACAACAAGATCATAGTTACCCCAGTCAAATCGCTTCAGGTCTTGTCCCGATCGGGACATGCCTTTATCTCTGGACAAATCTGTATGAAACATGATTCTGTAATTAAAAAATTCATTCAAAAAACTGTCTTTGTATGCTCCTCTAAAAGAGTTCCAGTTATCATATAACTTTGCAGGAGTGAGAACCAGAACATTATCCATTTTAATTTCAAAGTATTTTATTACAGCAAGCGCTTCAAAGGTTTTACCTAACCCAACTGAATCAGCTATGATGCAGCCCCTGTATTGTTGTAGTTTTTGAATCGCAGACACAACACAATCCTTTTGGAAATCATAAAGGGCTTGCCATATTTCAGTTTTTTTGAATTTTTCACTATCTTTTTCAAACCTTTCTATACCGCTGTCTATTTGATAGCCAAACAGCTCATTGAGGGTGAAATAATACAGAAATTCAGGAGAGTGTTCTTTATAAACAAAGGCCAAGCTCTGTAATAACTCATCTTTATAGTCAGAAGAAACCTGATCGTTAAACCAGATTTGATTGAATATTTTCAATGCTGAAAGGATTTGATCTTTGTCCATTATGCCATTAAGCATCGTGTCAAAATTTATATTCCTGAAGGTATTGTTTTTTTTCTTTGGGGACACCTCCAGGGAGGATGAGCCTTGTATCATAAAATCATCGTCTATGATGATGATATTTCCACCTATTTTGATTTTAGGGTTTGCCCTTTTGACATTAACATTAGCCTTGATAAAATCGTGCATCGCCTTTGCTTTTGAAAAGTGCTTCAATTTATTTTTTTCAACAATATCATAAGAGTTGTATAAAATATCCACCGGGGTCATTTCAAACTCATGGGATATTTCAGATTTTTCAGGCACAAACTTTGTGTCTCTGATGACAAAATTTATCTCTTTTACATTTTTCAGATTTTGCTCTAACAAAGTAAAAACGGATAGCGTTAGTTTGTCGTTTACAATATTAACGACTGCGTTTTTTTTCATTTTAAGAACAGCGTTGATTTTTTCAATCATTTGCTCTGTTGAAGCTATTACGTTCCCCATATTTTCACTCCGTTTCTTTTGAATGTTTATTACTCTTCTGCATCACTGCCATCTGGAATTGCTGAGCAAATATCACCGATGTCACATTCCAAATACTTGCATAACTTCAATAAAATATCCAGAGATACAACTTCATTCCTTTTTAGTTTTGTGAATGTAGCAGGACTAATACCAGTGGCTTTTCTGACCTCAACATTAGTCATTTCTTTGTCAATAATCAGCTTCCACAAATTTTTATAGCTTATATTCATAATAGCACCTCGCTTTTTTTCCTCCTGTTATTAATATCCAAAGAAACTAATTCAAGCATGAGTATATTATACTAAACAAACTGCAAATATTCAACAAAATCGTTCATCTTCTCAAAATTTATGCTATGATATCAGCTGATTCATTATACAGTTCCGAAAAATTATATCTATGAAACCTTGAAAAAG
>CAYYNI010000123.1:0-6285 GCA_964472765.1 uncultured Thermotogaceae bacterium
CGTGGTTTTGAGTTGTTTGTTGATGACAGCTTTTTCTGTGGATCTTGACTATTGGGCTCTGCAGGCTCCTTACGGGACGGGAGCCTGTTCAAGAGGTTCATTAAGTGTCTACACCAATCCGGCTGCGCTGGTCTTGCAGGAAAAATGGGAGGCCAATTTTCTCTCAACCGTTTGGCAGGATAAGGCGGGGGATGCGTATCGCATTTTCGGAGTCAATGTGATCCAACCTTTCCAAAACGGCTTTGCTGGTTCATTGGACATTTTGTACGGTGCGCTTACCGATCCCAATGAAGATGACCGATATGCATCGTTTGGGTACAGCTTAGCCGGTAAGCTCAACGATCTTGCATGGGGAGCCAGAATTTTGGGCGGCAGATTCGACAAAAAAGATGACAAAGATGCCTATTATGGCTCAGCCAATTTTGGATTGATGTACGCCGTAGCTGAGCATACGCATTTGATGATCAACGCCAATGCGCCTCAGATTATCACATCAGATGCCAGCCTTTTTGAAAAAAACAGGCCCGAATCTTTTTGGGGCGGTGGCGGTATCATGTCTTCGACGGAAAATGCAAGGGCTTATTTATCGTTGCAAGGTTATACCAAAGAAAAAGATCCCATGATGTCAACTAATTTCGGTGGGGGCTTTAAGGTGGGATTTTTTAATTTTGACTTGTCGTTATCCTTAATGAACGTGGAATTGGAATTGGATGCCTCTGAAATTCAGGCATACGGTAACGGAATGGTTTTATTGGACTTTGAGAACTTTTTGGTAGGGATGTCTGCTTCGATCCCCTTGCACGGTTTTTCATTGAGTGAGACCAAATACAGTCTTTTTGTGAGCGGGAGGTGGTGACGGATGAGAAAGAGTATGGGATCCATCCTGTTTTCTGTTTTTTTAACCATTTTGTTTGTTTCCATGGTTTCTTGTCTGGGACCGGGAATCATAACCGAAACAGGAGGGCAAGCGCCTGGGCCGCAACCCACGCCGCAACCCACCCCAACTTCCTGGTATATCCAAAATGTGTTTGCCGGAGATTGGAGTTATCAGTTTTATTCTGGTAATACAGCGGTTCAAACCTATAAAGTGACTCATCAGGTGTTTAACAATGGGCAGTTATATATGAAATTCGTCAATATCAAAACGGGTTTTACGAATTTTAACGCCGACGGTGTAATCGATATGAACACCGGAGAGTTTTTTGCCCAAGGCACGATTGGAAGCATAGGCGATGTAGACGGTGCTATTGAATTTCACGGAAAATTTGCAACTGATACCATAACTGATTATGTGGCGGATCAAGAAGACTATTTTTCAGAGGAAAAAACCCTTTATCAGTACACGATTCAAACCATTCGTTATCAGCAATGAATGTTGCTTTAATCCTTGCGGCAGGCAAAGGCCAGCGATTTGATCGCAATGTTCCCAAACAATTTACAAGTTTGAATGGGAAGCCGATTTTAGAATACTCACTGGACATTGTTGAGGGAATGAGACAAATAGATATGGTTGTGATTGTAACGCATCCCGCATATGAGCAGACGGTAAGAGAGATTGGAGAAAAATACAAAAAGACCGTAATGATATGTGAGGGCGGTTCAACCAGGCAGGAATCTGTTTTCAACGGATTAAAGCGACTGAAGGAAATAAGTCCTTTTTCGGATTCGTCCAATGTATTGATTCATGATAGTGCACGCCCATTTGCAAAAAACGTTTTCCATCGAGTGATGGAAAAATTAAAGAATGAAAATGCGGTGGTGCCTGTGATCAAAACGAAAGATACGATCTATGTGATAAAAAAGAATAAGGTAGTGGATATTCCCTGCAGAGATTATTTATTCAACGTACAGACTCCGCAGGGATTTTCTTTTCCGGTGATTCTTGACAGCCACGCCAAGGCAGTTCAGCAAAGGTTATTGGCCTTTACCGACGACGGTTCATTATATGCGGCTATTCAAAAGAGTCAACCCGCAATCGTGGATGGAGATCAGATGAACTTCAAAATTACCGATCAGAAGGATAGGATGTTAGCGGAATATTATTTATCATTTGGGAAAGAAACATGACGATAATCAAAAAAGGCTGGTGAATGAGATGGTAAAAAACTATGTTCTCGATACAAATGTTCTCTTACACGATCCCAATTCAATATTTGCTTTTGCAGATAATCATGTGATTATCCCACTGCCGGTTTTAGAAGAACTAGACAATTTTAAACGCAAACCCGGTCAGTTAGGCGCAAACTGCCGTGAAGTTGTGAGGAATTTGGATCGCCTGAGAGAAAAGGGCAACGTTTTGGATGGCATCAATCTTGACGACGGGGGTACGTTGCGGGTGTTGGTCTATCATAAGAATAACTTTGAGATCCCGCCGTTTTTGAAAAGAGAACTAAAAGACAACTGGATTTTGCTGTATGCCTTGAGATTGTCAAAAGAAGCTGAAGATGGGTTAGAAACCATTTTGGTGACTAAGGATATCAATTTCAGGTTGAAAGCTGAAGCCATAGGCATCAATTCCCAAGATTATCTAAAGGATAAATCGGAAATCGAGCAGTACATGGGTTATTTGGAAATCGAAAGGGATAATGTCAAACAAAGCGTCATCGACCACTTCGGTACAGGAGAAATGATTCCTTTTGATCTTTTGGAATTGAATCCCAAAGAAGTTCACCCCAATATGTATATCAGCATAAAGGATCAATATTTTGGAAAAGTGAACAAAGAAAACAATGCCATTATTCCATTGAAATTCAATTTCGAGTCGAAGTTTTACAGCATCTTTCCTCTCAATAAAGAACAGTTGTTTGCCCTTGATGCCATGATGGATGAAACCGTTTCGCTGATTACGCTTACCGGTCCGGCAGGAACGGGGAAAACCCTCATTGCAATAGCTGCCGGGTTGAAGTTGTGCATGGAAGATAAGACTTTCGAAAAGATGATCGTAACCAAGCCGATCGTGCCCATGGGCAATGATATCGGATTTATTCCCGGATCGCCTGAAGAAAAATTGAGACCATGGGTGCAGCCCATTTTTGATAATCTAGAATTTCTCTTTGGGAAAAAGGGCATCAAAGCTGAAGAATACCTGAAAAAGAGAGACTTGCTTGAGATAGAAGTGTTAAGTTATATCCGGGGACGCTCCATTCCCGATCAATTAATCATTATCGATGAAGCGCAAAATCTTACCCCACACGAGATCAAGACCATCATCACACGAGTGGGAGAAAACAGCAAGATCATTTTGACCGGTGATCCGGAACAAATTGATCATCCCTATCTGGATGACATGAGCAACGGTTTGATGTATGCCGGATCACGATTTTACGGTCAAAAGATTGCCGCTCACATCCATCTGACAAAGGGAGAGAGATCCCAACTCGCTTCTATTGGTGCTGCTATTTTGTAAAGAAAAATATGGTATAATTCGATAAACGTGGAAAATTTGTGGAGGTGCCAATATGAGCAGCGAATTTGATCAATATCTAAGTACCTTTATTGATGAGACAAAAGAGTATATGAGCACCCTGAATGAACAGATGCTATTGTTGGAAAACGAACCCGATAATATGGAAGCCATCAATGAAATTTTCAGAACAATACATACGTTAAAAGGAATGTCAGGGACCATGGGCTTTTCAAATATGGCAAAACTTTCTCACAGGATGGAGAATGTATTCGATCTGATCAGAACAGAGAAGATTCACGTTACGCATGAAAACAGTGACCTGTTGTTTGCGGGCGTCGATTTACTGGAAAAGATGACAGATTCGATCACTACAGGCGGAACCGATGAATCTGTGGACATTTCCCAAGTTGTTGCCCAGTATGAAAGGGTAATCAGCGGGGAAGGCATGGAAGAAGAGCCTGACGAAAAAACAAAAGAGGTTGAACAAGAGCAGACTGATCAGATAGATGAGACGGGAAGCGATTCACCCATAGAGATTCCCCGTGAAATATTGCATGTGTTAAAAGAGGGAAAAGACGGCGGTTTTAAACCCTATTATGCCAAAATAAAATTGGAAGAAGGAACCCTCTTAAAAAGTGCCAGAATGTACATGGTGTTTCATAAATTAGAGGAATTGAATTCTGAGGTTCTTTTCAGCAAACCAGATGTTGAGAAAATAGAAGATGAAGCCTTTGACAGAGAAGTGGAAATCATTTTCTTGTCGAAGCTGACCGAAACGAAACTGGTGCAGGCGTTATCTTCGATTTCAGAAATAGAAAATGTTAAAATCTTCGTTTTAACGGTTAATAATACTTCCGGAGGTAAAAAAATGGATGAAAGGGAAAATAACGAACAAGCCATTGAAAAAATCGAAAGTGAAGTGAAAAATACCCCGGTGATGAACAACAACGATCTCATTCAAGAAGACGAGGCTGAAACCATCAGAAGGCCGCAATCAGCATCTTCAAAATTGACAAGAACCATCAGAGTTGATACCGAAAAACTGGACACACTGATGAATCTCATGGCAGAATTGGTTATTGCCAGAAGCAGAATCAATGAAACCTTGAAAAAATATGAAATAAAGCAAGTAGATGAAAGTCTTGCGCAATTAAGCCGCAATACCTCAGATCTTCAAAATATAGTGATGAAGATCAGAATGGTTCCGATTTCTTATGTTTTCAACCGATTCCCTCGAATGGTGAGAGATTTGGCGAGAAAGAACGACAAAGAAATCCAACTGATTATCAGCGGTCAGGAAACGGAAGTTGACCGAACGGTTGTGGAAGAAATCGGCGATCCTTTGGTACACCTTCTTAGGAATGCTGTCGATCACGGTATTGAGTCCATGGAAGAAAGAATGAAACAAGGTAAACCATCCACGGGTATTGTCCGATTGGATGCCAAGCATGAAGGAAATAACGTCGTCATAGATGTGCAGGACGACGGTAAAGGGCTTGACCGGGACAAAATCATTGCTAAAGCCGTAGAACGAGGGCTCATCGATGAAATGTCTGCTGCCAGTTTAAACGACGAAGAAATCTTCTCATTCATCTTCATGCCGGGATTTTCGACAAATGATCAAGTGACCGATTTATCCGGACGAGGTGTGGGAATGGATGTTGTCAAAACCTCCATTGAAAATCTGAATGGGAGTATATCCGTTGAAAGTGAAAGGGGAAAAGGAACAAAAGTAACGATCAGATTGCCACTTACCTTGGCAATTATCCAGGCATTGTTGGTAAAAGTTTCCAATCTTGTGTATGCCATTCCGATAGCCTCAATCGACAGTACCTTGAATCTTCCTACGTCCGAGATACAAATCGTTCAATCCAGGGAAGTTGTGGTCATTCGTGGCGAAATTATCCCCATCGTATGGTTGAAAGAAGTCTTTCAGTTATCTGTTGACGATGAAAAAGAGAATATTCATGTTGTTATAGTAAAAGTGGGCAATAAGAAATTCGGACTGGTAGTCGATGGTCTTCTGGGTCAGGATGATATCGTAATTAAATCACTGGGCAAATTGCTGAAAGATGTAAACGAGTTTAGTGGTGCAGCGATATTGGGTGACGGAAGCATTTCTTTGATTTTGGAAATTGCCAACATTGTACATCAGAATGTATAAAACTGGGAGGTAATGATAAATGGGTAAGAGAGTTCTCATTGTCGATGATGCTGCATTTATGAGAATGATATTAAAGGACATCGTGACAAAAAACGGTTATGAAGTTGCGGGAGAAGCTGCCAATGGGTTAGAGGCTGTTGAAAGGTATAAGGAATTAAAACCCGATGTAACGACGATGGATATCACCATGCCTGAAATGAACGGAATTGACGCCATCAAGAAGATCAAAGAAACGGATTCTGAAGCAAAAGTAATCGTTTGCAGCGCCATGGGACAGCAGGCAATGGTTATCGACGCCATCCAGGCAGGGGCAAAGGACTTCATTGTCAAGCCTTTTCAACATTCCAGAGTCATTGAGGCTTTAAATAAAGTAACCGGTTAAGAATAATTCATTTATGTCTACAAATACAACAGTGACAAATGGTATTCAGGCAGGAAATCTTATTGAGGCTTTCTTGCCTTTTCTGTTGGCTGCTATTTTTTTGTTTGCCGTTCTTTTTCTGGTTTACTGGCTGTTAAAAAACGGGAAGGGAATTAAAGCAAAAGGCGAATTCTTTACACTATTGGCTTCACAAGCCATTGATCAGTTCTCAAATATTCATCTGATCAAATATATGAGCCATTTTTATGTCATCATCACCTCTCAAGGTGCTATCAAAATATTAGAGAGAATTGAAGATGAGAATGAAAAAGAGGAATTAAACTTGAAATATGC
>CAYYNI010000124.1:0-6037 GCA_964472765.1 uncultured Thermotogaceae bacterium
TTGATTACATGACCATTGAAGCCACAGATTATCCGGTACTCAAGCAGATGGAATTGGACGGCGGGCCTTTTGTTGTTTATAGGGCACAGCCCAAGAATCCGACACCCAGTCCCATTCACATTACTTTTAATTTTAACGCAAAAAATGAAGAATTGGCGAATTTGTTCAGCTTGAAAAATTTCAGAGCTGCCATGGAATTCGCCTTAGACAGAGAAAGAGTCATCGAAGAAGTCTTCAATACGTTGGCAGTTTTAGGCGGTGTGCCTGTTCTTCCTGCCAATAAAGCTTTTTACAATCCGGCTATTGAAGAATTGAGAAGAGGCTATGATCCTGAAAAGTCGCAGGCACTTCTTGATGAAATGGGCTTAGTTGACAAAAACAATGATGGCTGGAGAGATTTAGAAAGCGGCAATACTCTGGAATTCGTTTTAATCTGTTCTACTTATCAGGCGTATCAAGATACCGCATATATTTTCTCAGAAAGCTTAAAGAACATCGGTGTTAAATGTGAGCTTCAAGTCATCGATAGTTCATTGCTTTCACAAAAAGCTTTGAGCGGAGACTTTGAAGCCTGTTTATGGGCTTTCGGAAACCAACCTGATCCCCAATTAAGAAAAGCCATTTGGTCACCGGGTTATTCCCTTTATTATTGTCACTTTGAAACGATGAACCCCGAAACAAAGGAACCCTATGCTGATTTAAGAAACATGACTGATTGGGAAAAACAGATTCATTATGCTTTTGAAATTGGACAGACTGCAATGGACCCAAGAGAAAGAAAAGTTCAGTACGGAATTTGGCAAGAACTCTATGCGGAATATGTCCCCTTTATTTATGTTTGTAAAGGAATGGATCTGATGGGTGTTTCTAAAACATTGGGCAATTTCCACCAAACTGCCGATGGTTCTCTGGCTTACGCAGTCTATACCATGTTCAGAAAATAAACATCACACCATCTGAATCTTTAAGATGGACTAATTTCAACGGGCGCATTAAAAAGCGCCCGTTATCTTGTAACAAGGAGAGTGCTAGATGGCATCATTTATCATCAGAAGAATTTTGATAATCATTCCCATGATGTTTGCAGTATCTTTCATCTGTTTTTTTCTGACCGAGTTACAGCCTGGCGATTTTGTTTCCCAGTATCTTGAAAATCCAAGAATCTCTCCTGAACAAATCGAACTGATTAAAGAGAGGCTGGGTTTAGATAAACCGGCAATGACCAGGTATCTGTTGTGGTTAAAGCAAATCATCACAAAAGGAGATTTTGGTTATTCCTTTGCCTTTAAACGTCCTGTTATTGACCTGATCTGGGAAAGAATGGGCTGGACTGTCAGCATCGCCTTGTCAACCATTGTGTTTCAATGGCTCATTGCTGTTCCCTTAGGCATTTTTTCTGCCTTTCATCCTTATAAAATGTGGGATTATCTGCTGACTTTTATCGCATTCATCGGAATATCCATTCCTAATTTCTTTTTTGCGCTGATTTTGATGTATCTCACCAATTCCAGCGGAGGTCTTTTTTCCTCTCAGTTCATCGGTGAACCACTGAGTTGGGCAAAATTGTACGATTTGTTCCAACATGTCTGGCTTCCCATTGCTGTTATCGGTCTTTCCGGTCTTGCTGGGTTGATGAGAGTCATGAGGGGAAACATGCTGGATACCTTAGGATCTCCTTTTGTCAATTCCCTTCGAGCCAGGGGGTTACCGGAAAAACAGGTCAGAAAACATGTGGTAAAAAACGCCTTAAATCCCATGATCAGTATTGCCGGAATGGAACTGCCCAATATCTTCAGCGGCACGATTATTACCGCCATTGTGCTAAATCTACCAACAATGGGACCATTTTTTTATACGGCGTTGCTGAATCACGACCAATACCTGGTCATGACATTTCTGATGTTTATCGCATTTATCACACAAATCGGGAACCTTCTGGCAGATATTCTGTTGGCGGTGCTTGATCCAAGAATCAGAATGAGTTGAGGTGGGAAAATTGAAGGGAAATACATCACAGAGAGTTCGAAGAGCCTTTTTTAAACATAAATTGGGCATCATAGGAATGATTATTTTAATACTGTTATATCTGATGATTCTGTTTGCAGATTTTCTATCCCCTTATAATTATCAAAATACCAAAAGGGATTTCACCTTTAATGAACCCTCGAAGATCTATTGGAAAAAAGACGGAAAATTCGTTGGCCCTTATGTTTACGGCATAAAAAAAAGCAGGGATCCGGTTACCTTTGCAGTAAAATACGTTGTTGATGAGGAAAATACTTATCCCATCAGATTCTTTGTTAAGGGAGATCCCTACAAATTTTGGGGATTGTGGGAAACAGACATTCACCTGTTTGGTATCGGTCAACAAAAGGATGCCGTTTTATATTTATTTGGCGGTGATCGGTTTGGACGGGATTTGTTTTCAAGAATTCTCATCGGCGGGAGAGTATCGTTAACCGCCGGTTTAATCGGAACA
The DNA here is from genome assembly GCA_964472765.1 of uncultured Thermotogaceae bacterium. Classification (GTDB taxonomy): domain Bacteria; phylum Thermotogota; class Thermotogae; order MWEM01; family MWEM01; genus JASUTC01. The sequence goes on from CAYYNI010000124.1 coordinate 2,480, forward strand.
TTGATTGCGGTGGTTATTGGCGCTATTGTAGGTGCCTTTTCGGGCTATTATGGGGGTTGGATCGATGTCACCATTCAACGCTTTATCGAAATCCTTAGATCTTTCCCCAGAATCCCTCTGTGGCTGGCACTCGCCATGTTGCTTCCTCCTACATGGCCAAGTACAACTGTATATTTGGGTATTGTAGTCGTCCTGTCTTTTATCGGCTGGATGGGTGTAGCGAGAGTTATCAGGGGAATGGTACTCAGTCTGCGTGAAAAAGAATACGTCCTTGCCGCTCAAGTCATTGGCCAATCTGATTTCAAAATCATTACCAAACATTTGATTCCGAACACCGTTACCTATTTGGTTGTTGTATCCACTTTATCAATTCCGGGCATGATCCTTGGAGAAAGTTCTATCAGTTTTCTCGGATTGGGGATTAAAGAACCCATGACCAGTTGGGGATTATTATTAAAACAAGCCCAATCGCTTTCAGACATTCAGTCACATCCTTGGTTGATGATTCCGGGATTGTTTATCATCCTGGCAGTTCTCTCATTTAACTTCGTAGGAGATGCATTACGAGATGCACTCGATCCCTACAGGACGGTGGATAAATTATGAGTATCATTCAAGTCAAACATTTAAAATCTTTCTTTAAAATAGAAGAGGGTATCGTCAAAGCAGTGGATGATATTTCTTTTGAATTGAGGGAAAATGAAATATTGGCTTTAGTTGGTGAATCGGGTTGTGGAAAAAGTGTCACCGCACAGACCATCATGGGATTGCTCAAATCACCCCCCGCTATCATAGAAGGCAGCATCAAATACCACGGAAAGGAATTAGTGGGATTATCCAACAAGTTCTATCACCAATTAAGAGGAAAAGAGATTGGAATGATTTTTCAAGAACCCATGTCGGCTTTTGATCCTCTATATACTGTAGGCGAACAAGCCTCAGAAGCAGTAGCGGTTCATTCAAATCTGAACAAACATGAAATTAAAGATAAGATAATCGCCATGTTTAACAAGGTAGGAATCAGTGAAGCCAAACAAAGATATGATGAGTATCCCCATCAAATGAGTGGGGGGATGCTTCAAAGGATGCTGATTGCACTAACATTGGCTTGTGATCCTAAGGTCCTCATTGCAGATGAACCCACAACCGCACTTGACGTGACGATTCAGGCGCAGGTATTAAATCTAATGCGTAACCTTCAAAAGGAGTTCAATACTTCTATCATTTTTATCACCCATGATTTGGGGGTGGTTGCAGAATTATCAGATCGAATCCACGTCATGTATGCCGGTAAAATAGTTGAAAAAGCAGATGTAATTGAACTTTTCGACAATCCAAAACATCCTTATACCAAAGGATTATTGGCATCCCGTTTAAAAAGAGAACTGAAAGGACAAACATTGCCTTTTATCGAAGGAACAGTTCCAAGAGCTTTTGAATTTCCAAAAGGATGCCGCTTTCACCCCAGATGCCCTTTTGCCAAAGAAATTTGCAAAGAACAAGAACCTGCACCGACTGTTTTTAATGATGGACATGTTTGTTCATGCTGGTTGTATGCAGATAATCACCCTTTAGATGGAGTTGATCGATAATGATTATTAAAGGTACTCATATAAAAAAATATTTTCCCATCCGAAAAGGTGTATTCCTTCAAACTGCCGGATATGTGAAAGCCCTTGAACAAGTGAATTTTGAACTAAACGAAAATGAAACCTTGGGAATAGTCGGAGAATCAGGATGCGGTAAAACAACATTGGGAAGGGTAATTACACTAATCTATTCTCCAACTGAAGGAATGCTGGAATACAACACACCAGAAAACAGACAAATAGTAATTGGGAAAAAAATGAACAAGCATCAGACTAAATTATATCGCAGAGATGTCCAAATGATTTTTCAGGACCCGTTTAGCTCGTTAGATCCCAGGATGACTGTTGGTGATATTCTCAGAGAACCTCTAGATGTTCATCAGCTTTATCCCAATCCAAAAGAAAAAGAAGAATACATCCAATACTTGCTTGAAAGAGTGGGATTATATCCGGAATATTCTGCCAGATACCCTCACGAATTCAGCGGAGGACAGAGGCAGAGAATTTCCATTGCCCGGGCCATCGCCTTAAAGCCCAGAGCGATTGTATGTGATGAGCCCACTTCGGCTCTGGATGTTTCGGTTCAAAGTCAAATCATCAATCTGCTTCAGGAATTAAAAGACCAAGAGAACATGGCTTATTTTTTTATCTCTCATGATTTGGATTTGATTCATCATGTCAGCGATCGGATCATGGTCATGTATTTAGGCTCTGTGATGGAGGAAGGCGAGGCTGATGAGGTTTTCACTCACGCTTCCCATCCCTATACCCGTGTCCTGATGAAATCGATTCCCCATTGGGATCCCAAACAGAGAAAATTGGGGAACATTCATCTTGAAGGGGAACCTCCAAGCCCCATTAATCCACCACGAGGATGCCCGTTTAACACACGTTGCCCTGACGTGATGGATATTTGTAAAAGGGAAATGCCCACCCTTCACCAAATAGGCGTAAATCACTCTGTTGCCTGCTGGCTCTACAACAACAAAGGATGAGAGAAACTTCATGAGATTGTTAAGCAAACCCTTTGAAGATGGTTTTATCATGCCGGCTGAATTCGAGCCCCATTCGGGATGCCTGATGCTCTGGCCATACCGAAGGGATAATTGGAGAGAACAAGCAATCCCTGCAGCAAAAGCATTTGCAACGGTTGCTAATCTCATCTCAACATCAGAACAAGTCTATATGGGCATTTACAAAGAATCTGTTGAGATCGCTAAAAGACTCCTCTCATCACACATCCAATTGATTGAATTGGACTACAACGATTCTTGGATGCGAGACATCGGGCCCACTTTTGTAAAAAACCGTTCGACCAAACAGATCAGGGCTATCGATTGGAATTTTAACGCATGGGGTGGCGAAAAGGGGGGGTTATATCAGGATTGGGGAAAGGATGCGAAGGTATGCGAGCAATTATTGTCTGATTTATCATCTACTCTCAAAAAATTTCCGGATCCCATCAGCTACTACAAATCCAATGTGGTCCTGGAGGGAGGAGCCATACACGTTGATGGCAAAGGCACCCTGATTGCAGTGGAAGAATGTGTACTAAACGAAAACAGAAATCCCGGAATGACGAAGAAACAAATGGAGGGAATTTTTTCAGATTATTTGGGGATTCGTAAAACTATCTGGCTCCCTTTGGGGGTTTATAATGATGAAACGGATGGTCACGTTGATAACCTTTGCTGTTTTACCCCTGATTCATACGTATTGCTCAGCTGGACGGATGACAAAGAGGACCCTCAATATCCGATCAGCAAACAGGCATATGATATTCTGAGTCATGAACATAATGCACAGAAACAACCAATCATGGTTGAAAAAATCCATCAACCTCAACCGTTGTATATAAATGAAAAGGAACTCATGGGACTTGAGCCAGGAGATGCCAAGAAAAGAAATAGTGCAGATCGTCTTGCGGCTTCGTACGTCAACTTTTATGTCTCCAATCATGCCGTCATCT
>CAYYNI010000125.1:0-6022 GCA_964472765.1 uncultured Thermotogaceae bacterium
AGGTCAATGACGATTAATTGACCGGGATTGTAAGGGTTAGTAATACCCATTGATTCATTAAAGAAGAAGAACAATCGGTCTTTTCTCATGGAAGCGAAGTGGATGTCATTTCCTTCTCCGAATTTGAACGTTCTGATCGTTTTGGAGTTTTTGATGTCAAAAACGGATAGCATGTCTTTATCCCAGTAAATGAAGTATCGTTCAGAGCTATTGACATTACCCTCTTTAAATACTTCTATTGCATAATCCGATAATTTTTTGTCTGAAAAAGGATAATACTTCTTCCCTTCGCTGTGTATAACGGGAGGATTTTTTAAGATATCAGTAATGACAAAGGAATCGTAAGGAAGATTACCCTTTTCCATGGTGTCGCTGTTGGGGGTATAAGAATAAACGTTCTGATCTGTTGTGATAAGAGTAAGAAGATTTTCGTCTGAAAAAAGTCCATAAGCTGAAGAAAAATGGGGTTTATTTGATATTTCTGAACCAGCGATTAAATTCCAGCTTTTCAGATTATAGAATTCATCAATAGAGATCATATTTTCTTTGTAACCTGATAAATCACGAACAGGATGAGGAATACTTGTTTTTCCAATTTGAGTTAAAGTATTGTTTAAGATAAAAAGATTTCCCTTATCCGTCCCAAACATGATCCAATCCTTATCAATATCGGCGGGATATACCGCTTGAATTTTCTCAGAGGTAATTCTTCTTTGAATACCCCCTAAAATACCGACCGTTGAATTGTCATCGACCCAATATGTTTTGCCTTTGTAACTGAACACAAAATTGATGGGAACATCAGAACAGCTTTTGCTATTGATGATACCTTCCGTGCTCAGAGTTCCCACATTTCCTTTTGCATCTCCGAAAAGAAAATGATCTCCTTGAGTCATGTCTGAGTTGATGGCTGTTACTTGATTTTTGGAATAGATATTTTTACCCCTTGTAAAGTCAATTGTCATGATTTTTAATTCTCCGGTTTGTCTCAAAAGGAGCATGTACTCACCATTTCTTGAAAAACAAATATCTTTGCCCTCTGAAATCGGGAATTTATAGCTGTTGATTTTTGAGGTGTCTTTGGTGGAATAAAGGTTGTCTACATCCCAAATCTCTATTCTGCTTTCAAAAAGCAACGCCAGCAGGTTGTATTTGGAAATAGCGGCATCTAATAACGAGCTTTTTGAATACTGAATATTTTTGATTGTTTGTAATAGAGGGTTAACAATGCGCATGTTGGTGTCTCCGGCTAAAATATAACCGTAATCATTATAGGCAACTGCGCTTTTCCATCCGCCGTATATTGCCGTCAGTCCTTGCAATTCTTCAGTGGTTAATTCTCTTTCGGTTTTTTCGCCAGTTGGGATGGGTGTGTTTTTTTCATCATCAATGTCTCCTACAATAACTTTTCCATCCAAAACGATGGCTATTTCTTCCTCTTTTTCTTCAGGAACAGCTTTCTCCATTTCTGAAGATTTCTGCGTATCTTCTTTTTTGATTTGAGATAGATTGATACTGGTATCGTAATATCCTTCTTCTGTGTCTTCTTTTTGTGTTTGTACCGTATCCGGTTCTTGTGGTTGTTGATCAGTGATTGTTATTGTTTCTTCTTCCTTTGAAATAGCTTTTTCGTCTTTGCTAAGAGTTTCAGTCGGTTCTTCGGGTATTTGAGTAACCGGCTCCTTTTCAACAGCATATATTTTTTCCAAATTTTGCGGAAGTGTTGAATTTTTAGAGAATAAAATCAATTCGTTATCCACGGTAGCGATTATGAGCTTATCGGAATAGATATCAACATCGAAAGAATCAATTCCTTTTTTCGACCTGAACAGTACCGTTTCGTTTAAATCAAAAATACGATAGCCTCTAAGGGTTTTATCCCAATGATTTGCAAACAGCATATTGTTGGTTTCAGCAAAAGCAGCCATTAAAACAATACCTCTATTTAAATTTCTAACAGTTGGCTTAGTGTTTTCAAATCTCTGAAAATAAACTGAGCCAGAGGCATCTACAATTAAAAATCTTTCTTGGTCCACATCAAATGGGCTTAATCCAACCACGGGTTTGTCGATTTTTATTGAGTTTAATACTTCTGATGTGTTTTCGAGCCAATTGATCCGTCCGGTTGTCGTACTGGCAAGGATTCTCCCTGAGTCATCAACCACTGCTTGATTTAAAACCCCCGATTCCAATTGCCATTCATTGATTTTCGAATGTTCAGATGAGTAGAGTTGCATCAAACCACTCTCGTATCCAATTACAATGAGTTGATCGTTCAGCATCTTCAAATATGAAATTGGAAGATAGGTTGTAGAAGAACTGATTTCAATAATCTGGTCCTTTTTGATTGTTAGTGTTTTTAATTCGTTGTTGATCAAAATAGTAAGATAGGGATAATGAAGTGAGACTTTCCTGATTCCGGTTGATAAACTGATTCCAGCTATTCTATTCTCCGCTGGGATGTAGAAATATAAGAGATCGTTTTGTGCCCAGACAAGATTGCCTTGCGCATCTAAATCAAAGATTGAAACATCCTGCAAATTTAAAATCTGTTTATATTCAGCCGGGAAATCAACGATCGTTTCATTATCTGTTTCAGCCGGGATGGCCTGGATTTGGCTAGGCTGTTTGTCTTCGATAGGTTCATTGGTCTCATCAGTAGATGAGGTTGCTTTATTGGTGGTGACAGCTTCCTTTTCTGTTGTAACTTCCTTTTTTTCAGTTTCTTCAACAGGGTTTTCAACAACCGGTTCGCTCTTTTCCTGTGTTGCCTGTTCTTTTTGCTCAATAGTTTCAACAGGTTTTTCTTCACTCACCGATATTTCTTGTTCTGTTGAAGTAGGCGTGGCCGTTTGGGGAGCTGTGTCAACCTGTATGGGTAAGGTGTCTTTGGGCTGTTCAATGACCGGTTGCTTATCCTCTTTTTTTTGTGTTTCTGTTTGATTTGAAACTGCGCTGACTTGTTCATAATCTTTAATAAGCGAAGCCTGATTAAGAAATCTGCTGTTGGATTCTTGTGCATATTTATAACCATTGATAGAAAAATATGCCGGGTCCTCTTTATTAGTTGTTAAGACATTGCTCAGGGTGTAAGTTATATCCCTTGCAATAATTGTTGAGAGTTCATCCGGTTGATAATCTGTTAAATCATGATATTGAGTGGCACTCAGATAGGCTATTTTGTTTAGTAAAGAGGTGTGGTTTTTTTCCGAAACGCCTATTGGATAAACAATCATGCCCGAACGAGAAATGGCATTCAGTGCTTCTTCTTCTGTTCTGACACTTCCCAATCCCGTATCATAATAATCCGAATCAACGCCATCTGTGAGAAGGATTAAAATTTTAATCCCCTCTCTTCGGGCAAGGACAGTTGCTGCATTGAAAATGGCATCATATAGTCTTGTCATTCCGCTGGAAACGATTTGGTCTTTTGCAAATTGCCACTGAATATAATCCTCGGTGAAATTTTGGATGATTTCGATCTTGTCGTCAAAGCCCATTAAAGACCATTCAAAGCCTTTAGGAAGAATCTGAAGGAGGGATTCGATTTGTGATTTGATTAATGGAATTTCTCGGTTGTTGCTACCACTGCGATCGACTAAAAAGATGATATTGACGGGGAGTTGGTCCATTGGGATTTGTTCACTATCTATGAGTGATTCCGTTTTATCGTAACAGTTGATATCATTGATAGTCTGATCCGATTTGATCAAGTATAATTGCCCCTTGGGGTGTTTTTGATCATAGGCCACGATCGGTCTTTTGATATCCTTTCTGACTCTCTCAACCATATAGTTCCCGATGTTGTCTAAAAATCTCTGAGTTGCTTTTTCTACAGCTTGCAGGATATTAATTTGTGTACCAAGCATCCCGATGCTTTCAGAGATGTCCTGAAAATTTCCAAGTGTTATCGATGTTTTGGGATCGTATATGCGCATTTGTGTTTCAAGTCGGGTGATCTTTTTCTCCTGGAATGAAGAATAACTCCAAAGAGCATTTGCAATCAGAAAAAGGCGTGCTTGAGGGTGCCTTTCTGAAAGCATTTCGTAAATACTTAAATTATCCATGACTAAATCAAATTCATCCATGGGTTTTTCAACACTCACTTCAAAACCCATATTTTCAAAGCGTTCTTGAATGGCTTGGATTAGTTCGTCTTCATTTTCCCTAAAGAGTATTTTTCTTGAGCCTGATTGCTGATAATTGGTTAAATACAAAACTAAAGGAAATTGTTCAGTTATTTCTTCTAAGGGATTCAAATTGTATTCCATAACGGTTGGCATTCTGATATCAATTGATTCTTCTTTTTGTTGATAACCATTTTTGTTGACTTGGATGGTATGATTTCCAGGTGAAAGGTCAACAACGATTGGTGTATGGCCCCTCCACACTTTGTCGATGTACACATCCGCACTTTGCGGATGTGATAAAAGCTCCAGTTCAACAGCAAACGAAATCATAAACGTAGAAATGATTAAGAATATTATAAGAAAAGACTTCATTCTTCCCGCCATTTTTTCTTCCCCCTTCTTGTTTTACTATAATTGTACCATAAACAGTCTTGAGTTATTTCGTTATGATAAACTATGTTTTGTGAGCGTTATGGTCATGATCGCATATCGATCATGTATAATAAAGAAGGGGTGAGATTTTGAATAATCTCGAATTAATGTCTGAAGTTGAAGCGGCTATCAGTGTTTGTCAAAAGTGTCCGCTGTCTGAAACGCGTAATAAAACGGTACCTGGTGAAGGTAACATTCATTCACCGGTTGTTTTTATCGGGGAGGGTCCGGGTGCCGAGGAAGATGAAACCGGACGTCCATTTGTTGGAAAGGCTGGTCGCTTGTTTGAGGAGATACTGAAGGCTGTATCTTTTTCACGTGATGACATCTATATCACTAATGTGGTAAAATGCAGGCCTCCAAACAACAGGAATCCGATGCAGGATGAAATGAATCTGTGTTCATCTTTTCTGTTTTCTCAACTTCAAATTATCAATCCATACCTTATTGTAACTTTAGGGGCTGTTCCTTTGTCTTTTTTGCTGGATAAAAAGAACATTCGAATTACCTCCATGAGAGGACAACTAATTCCTTACAAAGAAAAGACGATGTTGTTTCCAATGTTTCATCCCAGCTATTTGCTGAGAAATCCATCGAAAGCAAAGGGGTCTCCAAAATTTTTCACTTGGCAGGATATTCAGGAGGTTAAAAGAATTTATGAACAACATAGACAATAAAAAAAGGGTTTTTGATCCGGCAATGTGGATGTTTTTGATTTATTTCATTTTGTTTTTTTTCTTGTTTAAAGCATCAGAATCGATTCTTGGTGCCATTCTTTTTGGATGGTATCTGTCATTGATCATTGAAGTGCCCGCTAATTATCTGAGCAAGTTTAAGTTTATCAAATACAAAGTAGCAGTAATCATCAGCTCCCTTTTAATGTTTTTTTTATTGGCCTATGCCATTTATTCAATTTTTCCAATTTTAATTGAGGAAGGACAGCGTTTGTTCCCTCTTTTATCAAAGACCTCGCAAGATCTGAACATACAGCAGTTGTTTAAGAACCGCACAATAGATCCTAACGTTATCCAATGGTTTGATTCATTTATCGGTGAAATCGGAAAGAAATTTTCTGAATTGGGTGCAACTATTTTAAACACAGTCATCCAATATATTCCCAATGCCACCACTTCAGCCATTATTTTCATTATTACGGCTTCTTACTTTACCGCATTAACACCAGTATTTAAGAGAAATCTATGGCGTTTTTTTCCAAAATCTACGCAATCGAAATCATTGGGATTTATTAAAGAATTTTATCGAGATATTCGCCATTTTATTGGCGGCCAGGTAATCATTGCCTTTTTAGTGGGATTTATGGTTGGATTCGGTACTTTTTTATCAGGAATCCCTTATTCTTTGTTTTTGGGATTTTTATCCGGTATAACCAATTTTATCCCCTTTCTGGGGGTCTTTATCGCTGCTATCCCGGCATTATTACTCGGGTTTGTACATGGTGG
>CAYYNI010000126.1:0-6019 GCA_964472765.1 uncultured Thermotogaceae bacterium
AAACTTTTTTTCTTCATTTCTTTTCCTCATCAAAAAAATTTAAGGGCACCCACAAAAAGGTGCCCTTAAAACAAGAAAACATTTAGACGGATTTAATTTTGGCCATCATGGTGGATCTTTTGAAAGTCTATCAACTTCCCAAATATTTCATGGCCTCAAACACTAAAAACGCCGGCCAGACTACGGCCTTTAATACACCCAAAACACCAGCCCAAAAAGTGGCAGCTGTCGTAATGTAATAGATAGCTGCACCAATAAATCCAAGACCGTAAATCGCACTTGAAGTACCAGTTTCCATTCTTTTTTCACTCATTTTCATGCCCCCTCAACTATTAATATATACTTTAACTACTGGTTGATGATCCATTATACTAGAAATGCCCCTCTATTTGAACAGGATCATTTGTGAATTACCCCTGTAACTGTTTTCAAAAGGTTGTCCAACCGGCTGGTTCTATAGAATCTTCATTCTCTCTCGGCGTACTTGCTTGATGCTTCTAAAAAAATAGAGCTCGTCTTTTCATCAATATTGCACAGCCGGACTAGCTCAATGATTGAATCCGCTTTTTCATTAAAATACCGGTTCAGAACTTCGAAAAAAATCTTGGCACATCGTTCTTTTGGAAAACCGTATATTCCTGAACTGATCGCCGGAAAAGAGCAACTTTTGAGATTATTTTCTTCACAGCGCTTCAAGCAGCTGATGATAGCACTTTTTAACTTTTCATCTTCATTTCCGCTTCCCCAGATGGGGCCAACGGTGTGAATGACGTATTTGGCCTTCAAATTCCCCCCGGTGGTGATCATGGCGCTACCGGTGGGCACTTGTCTGTTCTTTTGAATGTATGCCTCACATTCTTTTCTCAGTTTGTTGCCGGCAGCGCTTGAAATAGCCAAGGCAACACCTCCGCCATGTTGCAGTGAAGAATTTGCAGCGTTGACGATCGCATCCGTTTGTTCTTTGGTGATGTCGCCTTTCACGATTTCGATGGTGTGGTTGTTGATGTTCACAGTGTTCAAGAGCATATTATTAACCCCTTTTTGTAATTATTATACACGTAGACCCTTTCAAAAATCGTAGGGGAGAACTCCCCTACCAAGGCTGTATTTCACAGTTTTCATTTTCATATGTTTTTATGGAACACGTGTGTTTGCAAATCCTATATGCTAAAATAGTCAAAAGGAGGGGATAAAGATGTACACATTTCCAAAAGGAATATATTCCGATGTTCGCATTGAAGATGTTTTTGAAACAAAAATCGAGTTGACGGACGGCCGTCTTGATGAAATCAAAGAAAAAGAATACAAGGGGGCTTTTATCCGGGTGTTTGACGGAAAGCGCTGGTATTATTCAGCCACTTCCGATATTGAGGGGATTCAAAATGAGCTTGATGAATTGGCAAAGCTGGCTGATCCCAACGATGAGATTGAAAATCATCCGGTTGTCAAAAAGTTCGAGGTGAATCAGGGGGATTTTTGTGAATTTATGGGAGATAAAGATATTTCATCCACCCATATTGATGAAAAAAAGAATCTCATTGAGGCGTACACGGCCCTTTTAAAAGGCGATAAAACCATTTCATCACTGAAAAGTTATTATGTGGACAAGCGGAAAAGAAAAAGTTTTCATTCCAGTAAAGGGGCGAGGCTGACCTTTGATTTTCAAATGGCGGGCTTGCGTTTATCGTTCAGTTTGAAAAGCGGGGAAAAACTCTTTTCCGAAAGCTACGACTGTGCATCCGCTGCCTTTGGGGACTTAAAGAATAAAGATAAAGAAATCAAGGAAAGATTCAATCAGGCAGTTGAATTTCTAAACAATGCGCAAGATATTCAGCCCGGAAAATACACCGTGATCTTTTCTCCCCTTGCCGCAGGCGTCTTTGCCCATGAGAGCTTTGGCCACAAAAGTGAGTCGGACTTCATGGTGGGTGATGAGACCATGCGCAAGGAATGGACATTGGGGAAAAAAGTGGGGGCAGATCTGCTGTCGATTATCGATGACGGCAATCCCGCTGGCAGTGGTCATGTGACCTTTGATGACGAGGGAACACGGGCAAACAAAACCTATCTGATCAAAGAGGGCTTTCTCACGGGCAGGCTTCACAGCGCAGCAACAGCCGCTTATTTGGATGAAGCGGTGACGGGAAACGGGCGTGCGATCAATTTTGAATACGAACCCATCGTGAGAATGACCACCACCTATATCGACAAGGGGTCTAAAACATTGGACGAATTGGTCTCGGAAGTGGAAACAGGTATTCTGGTGGAAACGATTAAACACGGATCGGGAATGTCCACCTTCACCATCGCCCCGTCACTGGCTTATGCCATCAAAGACGGAACGGTAGCGCATCCCTTAAAGATATCCGTCGTATCCGGGAATGTCTTTAAAACACTGAATGAAATTGACGGGGTTTCCGATACCATCCAGCTGCATTCATTCGTACTGGGCGGATGCGGAAAAATGGAACAGTTCCCGTTGAGTGTGGGCTTTGGCGGGCCGTATGTCAGAGTAAACAACCTGGATGTCCAATAAAGGGGGGATTATGGATGATTCAAGAAAAATACACCATCAATAGCGAAGAAACATCTCTGAATTTAGTGCAAACTCAAATTGAATCCGTGAGAAAAAAGAATATTACCAAAACCGGATTCAGGGTTTATAAGGATGAAAAAATCGGTGTCAGTGGTGCCATCGGCCGCTACGATGAACAAGAACAATGGGAAAAGGCCGAAAAGGCACTTTCACTGAATATCGCTTATCCCTTTGAGGTTTCAAAGAATTTGGAAAAAAGTGTTGAAAAGACCTGCGATTTTGCAGACGGTTTAGCCTTTAGCCGTGAGATGGAAGAAATGTTAAAGGTGCTTCGGGAGAAGCATCCCCAATTTATCTTTTCAAACAAAATCAACCTGGTGACCGATACGGTTACACTGGAAAATGACAAAGGCTTAAACCTGCACAGCAAAATCTCCAAAATAGAGGCTTCTATCCTGATTAAAGACAAATCTTCCTCGGATCTGATGGATGCTTTCATGGGAATGGAAGGGACCCAATGGGATCGTGAGGAATTTCTTAGAATGGTGAATCTAACTTGTGAAGGTCTTGAAAAAAGCGCAGACATAGAAAACGGCAAACATAAAGTGGTCATGATCCCGTTTGGCTGTGAGTTCATGGGCAAGCTTTACAGTGAATTACACGGGTTGAAATACGGAACCGGTGGCTCATTATTTTCCGGCAAGATTGGCGAACAGCTGTTCTGTGAGCCATTCACGCTGTATCAGTCTCTTTCTGCCGAGGATGGCATTCTGTCCCCTTTCTTCGATGCGGAAGGCACTCTGAATAAGGGGGACCGATACACCCTGATCGAAAACGGCGTACTAAAAAGCCCGTACACGGATAAAAAATATGCCCGCCAATTCAACCTTGAACACACAGGCTCGGCCGGCGGCGCTTATGACTCTGTTCCATCTCTGGCACCATCACCCCTGGTAATAAAAAAATCCGAAAGGACACTCAAAGAGATGCTTGAAGGTGAAAAGGTCATCCTGGCGTTCTTCGCATCCGGCGGCGATTTCACCCCGGAGGGAAAATACGCCACACCGGTTCAAACCTCGTTCCTGTTTGACGGCGAACGACTGTTGGGAAGGCTCCCCCAGTTGAACATCACTTCTCATCTTTATGATATGTTCGGTAAAGACTTCATCGGGGTGGCAAAGGATTCATTCACATCCCTTTTCCCCATGCATTTGCCGGTGATGCATTTGAAGGTGGAGAAAATTTAAAAGCGATCGGGAGCCATGACGTTTTTGCCGGAAGCAAAACACGCCTCAGTAAAAACAAGGCATAAATCGTTCATGACAAATTTGTAAAATATCTCTTTATAGGCTCATTTTACACTGATTCATCCAAGCTCAAAGGATGTAATCCCGAAGATTTTTGAAAGGTCTATATCAGGCGCTTTTTGCGTGTACATCCGAGCCGTTTCAAAACAGCTTTCCATTGACAAGGCCTGTGTGATGACATGGGCCTCTTTGTTTACTTCGGGAATATCCAGAAAAAAGGCCTCTCCCTCTGTTAAGTCTGAAATTAAGCCTTGAATCAAACCCATGGCCTTTTCGCCGTCTTGAGCGAACAACGGCCCTATTTTATAGCCTTGGCGGCATTTTCTGATCACACCATATCCTTCCAATTCATTTTCATTGACGATTCCCAAGGCCTTGGTTTGAGGCTGACTGATCCATAATTTCAAAAAGCGAGTCCTGTCTGCAGGGAAATAGCGCCGATCGTAGGCTAAAAGCTGCTGAAAAGGCACTTCGTTCAAACCAATCGTTTTAGTTGAAGGCGAATGCTCTCTTTTAACCCCTTTGAAGCGAATATTTCGATGAGCCGGCTGAAACCCGGATTTTTTATAGTTCGACTGCTGATCGACCACCCCATCCAGCGCCACATTATACCCTTTAACATCCCCCATGGCCTCTTCCCAAAGGAGATAACCGTACCCCTGTCCTCTGTAACCGGGTTTGACCATATAAAACCCTAAAAAGGCAAATGCTAAATCGTACTTCACGACGGAAACAGAGGCAATCATCTGTCCATTCAAAACCCCTTTTAAAAAGCCGCTTTCATCAGTCGCATAAAAACACCCGGCATCGTACAACCCCGGATTCCAACCTTCATTCGCAGCCCAGTCAACAGCTCGCTCCAAATCTTCAAAGCTCATTTGTTCAATGCTGTACATTTCAAGCGCCATGAAAGCCTCCTAAAAACATAATGATCGTTCTACTTATTCAACCGATAAAGAGAAAAGCCGCCCATCATCCATTTTTCAATACCCTGATCAAATCGTCCTTTACAACCGGCTTGTTGATGTAACCATCCATGCCGGATGTCAAGGCTTTTTGTATATCCCTGTTATAAACGGCTGCGGAATAACCGATAATTTTAATCCGTTTGTTTTCAGGTTCGATAGTCCTAATGTGTTGGGTGACTTCCAGGCCATCCATCAAAGGCATTTGAACGTCCATTAAGATGAAATCCGGATGATGCAATTCATAAGCTTCCAGGGCTTGTTTTCCATTCACGGCTTTAATCAGCTTTACACCGGGAATGATTTCCTTTAACAGCATTTCGGCCAACATGCGGGAGACCTCATCATCATCGGCGATCAAACCCACTTTCATGTTTTTAATCTTGTTGGGGTAAGGGGTTCGTATTTTATTTGATTTTTCAACGTTCAATTCAAAGCTGAAGACGCTACCCGCCATAGGAACGCTTTCCAAGTGGAGTTGGCTGCCCATCAGGTTTAAAATGCTGTTGGAAATAGACAACCCCAGTCCGGTGCCTTCACTTTCTTCCGGCGTGTGATGACCGGCTTGTTCGAAAACTTTAAAGATTTTATCTTGTTGTTCTTTTCTGATACCGATTCCGGTATCTATTACGGAAAATAAAATCCGGACCGTGTTATCTTTTTCATCTGCTTTTTCGACTTTCAAAGTGATATGGCCTTTTTTGGTAAATTTATTGGCATTTGTAAGCAGATTGATCAGAACCTGGCTGACTCTCAGTGGGTCCATTTGTATGAATGCGGGAACATCATCACCAATCACATACTCAACAATATTGCCTTTTTCAGATGCCTGAGGCCGGATGATGTCTAAGGATTGTTTGACCAGAGCTGTAATTTCGGTATCCGTCAGCTTGATTTCCAGTTTTCCGGCTTCCATTTTTGAAATAATCAGGGAATCGTTGACGATTTTCAATAACGCCTTTCCCGATCGGACGATGTTGTTCGCAAACATCTGCTTTTCTTCATCCAGATCCATATTCTTCAACATTTCTGAAAAACCGATGATACCGTTGAGCTGATTTTTAATCTCATGGCTCATATTAGCCAGTATGCTTGATTTATTTTCAGCCAGTTGCTCGGCTTTCATTTGTGCATTTCTTAGCTCTGTTACATCTAATCCGTATTCAATAACCCCAAGGGTTTTTCCATCTTTATTTTTCACCGGAGCCAGA
>CAYYNI010000127.1:0-5979 GCA_964472765.1 uncultured Thermotogaceae bacterium
ACTCAGGGCGAAACCTTTTATGTGACAGAACTATTAGCCCAGCTGGAAGGGATGCAGAGGGGGCCTGCAGGGAACACGTCGCTATGTGCGGCGATTTCGTTAGCCAGGGAATTAGATGCTGATCAAACCGTTGTCGTTCAAGAAACAGAGTACACGGGAGCGGGAAAATGTCCCAGTGCCCAGTTATCTTTTGCCGGACAAAACGGCATCATTGTCAGAACGGGTAATCCCGAAGACAACCTCCCGGGAACACAGATCGTTTTGCCCTGCTCACCCCGACAGATTCATTACACCGAAATGGACATGCATAAAATTAAAACCTCATATGTGAAACAAGCCGTTAAAAATTACGACAAAACACATTTTTCAGATACGGAAATTGCCTTTATGGCTCAAGACCTAAATATAACCGAACAAGCAGTCCAAGAAATGCTTGCATCAATCAAATAAATCAACAATAAATTCCGGGAAGGAATTCCCGGAATTTATTTTTTGAACATGGAGGTAGGAGAGTATGATAGGGATCATATGTGATACCGGAACGGATATACCATCTGTAATCTCTCAAAGGGATAACGTGGAAGTTGTACAATTGAAAGTTGTGATGGATGATCTTGTGTTGAAAGACGGGGTCACTGAAAATTTTCCCAAGATCATCAAATACATGGAAACCGGATTTCCCAAGACAACATTACCCACCTTTGTGGAAGTGAAGGAAAAAATCGTTGCTTTAATCGACAAAGGGTACAAAGAGATTATCGGGTTTAACCTTTCCCATGAACTCAGCGGAACGCATAATCTATTTAGACTGGTGGCGGAAGAAATCCGAACCGAATACCCGGATGTTCAAATCGAAATACTGGACACCCTAAGCGTTTCCATCGGCTGCGCCAATTACATCTTTCATGCTGTTGAATTGATTGATAAAGGCGAAAGTTACGAGGAAATCGTAAAGAAAATCAAACCCATGATACCGGACAAATCCAAAGTCTTTTTCACCATCCCCACCCTTAAATTTCTAAAAGCCGGCGGTAGAATAGGAAAAGTCAGTGGAACCATCGCCGATGTCTTTAACCTGAAACCCATAATCTCAGTCGGCACGGATGGAATATACTACACCGCCGCCAAGGCACGAGGTTTGAAAAGGGCGTACAAAAAGGTAAAAGAATGTGCCTATTCCATCATCACCGCCAATCTGGTGAAACTGGCGGGTATTGCCTGGACGGGACAAAACCCCGAAACCCTTCAGGAAGTGGCGCAAATCAAAAATGATCTGGAACAAATGGGTATCACCAACTATTATTCCGGTCATATTAATTCCACACTGCTTGTCAATACCGGATTAGACCTGATCGGTATTGCCGTACTGGTCGAATGACCTTCATCCCTTTCATTCACTTAGGATAACTTGACAAAAAAACCACCCCTGTGTTATACTTCCGTTCGATGACCGGTAGTCATTTTTGAATGAAAAGGGATTAAAACATGAAAAACAAAGAAATAAAGCGAAATATTATTATCGATTCGGCAGAGGAACTATTTTTCACAAAGGGTTACAGGGCTACTTCCATGGATCAAATCGCCCAAAAGGCGGAAGTAGCAAAAGGAACACTCTATCTGTATTTCAACAACAAAAAAGAATTGTATTATGCCGTTGGAAACCGAGCAATGGATTGTTTAAAAGAAATGTTTATCGAAGAATCACGGACTGTTTCGGATGGATTGGAACGGTTAACGGCTTATGCAAAGGCTTTTTTGAAATTCCGAGTCAAATATCCCGATTATTATGATTTTATTATCGATTATCAAAGCGAAAGATACAAGCTGAACAAACAGGGAAAAGAAATCATCACCACATACGCAGACAGCGCACAACTTTTTAAAATGATCATCAATTCAATCAAAGAAGGGCAAGCAGACGGTTCAATCAAAATCAACCTCGAACCGGAACTGCTTGCCAGTGTTTTGTGGTGCGAAATCTGTGGTGTGGCACAGTTGGCTGATTTCAGAGAACAATTCTTTTTTCAGTTTTCAAAAGACATTACAGCCGAAAACATTCGGGAAGAATTTGTGACCTTAACCGGTCTTTATATGCGAAACGGTATTGCCAACAACCAAGAAACGATACCCAATAAAATATCCTGTTAACGAGTATGCCACTGCGGGTCATACTCATTTTTCAAGTGATTAAGGAGGCTTCAAATGAACAGAGTTGCAATAACGGGAATGGGAACCATCAATTCGATAGGAAATAACATCGTTGAACTAAAGGATTCTTTGAGAGAACAAAAAATAGGCATCGATTATATATCTCAATTTGACACATCAGATCAGGTCATCAAAATTGCAGCAGAGGTTCATGGATTTGAACCAAAAGCACATTTTGAGAAAAAGATCGCCAAGCGGTATGATCGTTTTTTACAATTTGCCATTGTGGCTTCAAGACAGGCTGTGGAAGATGCCAAACTCACCGGCGAAGATTGGAAGGAAAATGCAGCGGTAACCGTGTCATCGGGAATCGGTGGCTTTAAAACGTTGCATGGCGAATACAAAAACTTGTTTGAAAAAGGACCTCAATCGGTCCGCCCTTTTCTGATTCCAATGATGATCGCCGATATGGCATCTGGATCAGTGGCGTTGGACCTGGGGGCGAAGGGACCGAATTTCTCCACCATGAGCGCTTGCGCTTCTTCCCTTCACGCCCTCATCCTCACAACCATGATGATCAAACACGGTTATATTGAAGTGGGAATATCAGGCGGTTCAGAAGCCGTTATCGATCCATTACCGGTCGCAGCCTTTGGAAGTATGACCGCCCTTTCTCCGTCCGATCAGCCAAAAACAGCCTGCAGGCCTTTTGACAAAAACCGAGACGGTTTTATCATGGGGGAAGGAGCCGGGGCATTGGTTCTTGAAAGTGAGACCCATGCCAAACAAAGAGGGGCAAGAATTTATGGTTATATCGACGGGTTCGGAATGACCGAAGATGCCTATCATATCAGCCAGACGGATCCGGAAGGAAAAGGGGCTGCCAAAGCCATGCGTCAAGCCCTGGAAATGGCTCAATGCACCCCTGAACAAGTGGATCTGGTCAACTGCCATGCCACCAGTACCCCCGTTGGCGACAGATCAGAAATCATCGCCTTAAAATCGGTTTTTGGAGATCAATTGAAAAGCGTCTCCATCCAGTCCACGAAGTCTCTGATGGGACACACGCTTGGCGCAGCCGGTGCCAATGAATTGATCAGCGCCATCATCGAAAGCGAAGAGTCTTTTGTGCACGGCATGCCCAATCTGGATGAGCCTGATAATATTTGTGAGGGGTTGGATCTGAAAAAAGAAAATCACGAAAGAAAGATTTCAGTGATTATCAAAAACGCCTTTGGCTTTGGCGGACACAATGCCACAGTGCTTTATCGAAAGGCGTAAATAAGGGGAAAAACGAATGAATGAAAACAACGAACTGTGCCAATTATTAAATATAAATGTTCCACTCATATTAGGTGGAATGGCTTGGGTTGGAACGGCAAAGCTGGCAGCTGCCGTTAGTGAAGGCGGCGGCCTGGGAACAATCGGTGCCGGTGGAATGACGCCTGAAATCTTAAAATCGGAAATTGATCGAATAAGAACCCTTACGGACAAGCCTTTTGCTGTCAACCTAATGCTGCTCAACCCCCACATCGATGAGCTTGTGGAAACCTGTTTGCGCCAAGGCGTAGAAATTTTCATATTCGGCGCCGGAAATCCCGCCCAATACATTGAAAAAATCAAGTTGGCCAAACGCACCATCATGGTTGTTGTTGCATCTGAATCGTTGGCCCAAAGACTGGAAAGAGAAGGTGCGGATGCCATCATCGGTGAAGGCATGGAATGTGGCGGGCATATCGGCTCCGTTACAACCATGACGTTAATACCCAAACTGGCCAGAACCCTTCATATCCCCGTAATCGCAGCAGGTGGAATCGCAACGCCGGAGCAAGTCAAAGCCTCTTTTGCGCTGGGCGCCAAAGGCGTTCAGATTGGTACCCGTTTTATCGCCTCCGAAGAATGCGAAGCCCATGACAATTACAAAGCCCAAATCATCAAAGCCAAGATCCGGGATACAGTCATTACAGGCAGTCGTTTGGGACATCCAGCCAGATCCATCAAAACGAAATTCACCAGGAAATTGGGAAAGCTGGAATACGACTCGCCAGAAGAAGTGGAATCTTTGCTTATTGGCAGTCTGAGGAAGGCCTTTCAAACGGGAAACGAAGAAGACGGCGTATTTATGGCCGGCCAATCCATAGGCTTAATCGATGATATCAAGCCTGTAAAAGACATCATCTCAGAACTGTTTGATTTTGATTTACAACAAGATGAGCAGCAAGATAAGGTCATCGAATCTCTAAAGGAGTGAGGCCATTGAAGGCATTTGTTTTCCCCGGTCAGGGATCTCAATCCACGGGGATGGGTAAAGAACTTGTACAGAACTATCCTGAATATAAACGATTTTATGACATAGCAAATGAGGCCATTCAAGCGGATCTTCTTGAAATTATCAATTCACCGGACGATACCGCTTTGACACTCACGCAATACACCCAACCGGCAATCTTAACCACCAGCCTCATCGCCTATGAACATTTGAAAAAAACCACGGATTTGAAACCGGATGTCGTTGCCGGGCATTCATTGGGAGAATGGACCGCCCTTGTTGCTGCCGGTGTCCTCTCATTTGAAGACGCCGTTCGTCTCGTCCATTTAAGAGGCAAATATATGAGCGAGGCATGCCCACCAGGAGAAGGCGCAATGGCTGCAGTAATTGGACTCGAAGACCACGACATAGAAGAATGTCTGAAGGATTTCCAACAATTGTGTGTTGCCAATTACAACTCACCCGGGCAGATCGTTATCAGCGGAGCAAGCAGTGAATTTGATGCTGCGGAGCAAAAACTGACTCAGAAGGGTGCCAAGATGTTTGTGAGACTGAATGTGAGTGGCCCTTTTCACTCACCGTTGATTAAGAAAGCAAAGGAAAAATTAAAGAATGAGATTGAAACGGTCCCATTCCTCGAAGCGTTGATTCCGGTTTACCAGAACGTTGACGCAAAATCGCATACAAGTGTAGAGCAAATAAAGAAAAATTTGATTGAGCAGGTTACATCCTCAGTCAGATGGACTCAAACCGTTGAGAATATGATCGAAGACGGAGTCGATGAATTCTACGAAATTGGACATGGGGGGGTGTTATCAGGCCTGATTAAGCGAATTAACAGAAAAGTTATCAATGAACGATTCGATAAAATGATAAAATTATAAAAAAAATGATGGAGGTAAAAAAATGAAAAAAGATGAACTTTTCAAAAGAGTACAGGAGATTATTGCAGAGAGTCTTGATGTGGACATAGAAGAAGTCACGCCCCAAGCATCGTTGACTGAAGACATTGGAGCGGATTCATTGGAATTGGTGGATCTCACCATGGACTTTGAAGACGAATTCAACGTCAAGATCGAAACAGCGGAGTTAAATGAAATTGACACAGTGGAAGAAATCACGAACCTTCTCGAAAAAAAATTGAACAAGGCCGCATAAAAAAACCCACTCTCAAAAAGCAGACCCAACGGGTCTGCTTTTTTATTTGCAAACACCCTTGAGGAGACCCTAAACATTGACATTTGTCTGTTATAATGTTATTATTATCTTTGTTTAAAATCATTGTCATCTGTATAAAAATGGGGAGGGGATTGTATGAAAAAAATCGCATTATTAACCTTGTTTGCTCTTGTGCTTTTTTCCTTAAGCGGGTGTGTCGTTTTTCAAAAGGTGATGGATGTTTCAGGTACATGGATCCTTGAGATTGAAGAGGGAGGGTTAATGGCTCAAATCCGTTCAATGATGCCGGATAATGACCTTTCTTCACGAAGTGAACAGGCTCTTTTTATGATATTAAAAATCGATCAAACCGGAAACACCCTGAAAGGAACGTTATTTGAATT
>CAYYNI010000128.1:0-5932 GCA_964472765.1 uncultured Thermotogaceae bacterium
TTTCATAGTCGTATCATTTTTGCAGTTGGCTTTTCCCGCATGCCGCACAACGTTTTTGCGCTTGGCGTTCGTGCGGGGTTTCAGGGCACAAAACTGTCAACCAAGCACTAAAGTTGATTTGAAAAACAGAACTTGAATTTAAGCACTTCACCCCGCATGACGCCAAACGCATGTTACCAGCTGGCGTTCTTGTCCACCGTGTCTGGAAACCATTGTCGTTGTTGAGTTTCTGTGTCTTTGTCGGGTTGGTTTGCGTGTCGGGTGTTTTAATTTTTTTAGAAGGGGAGGAAAAAATATTTTGAAATTCTTCCTGCGTTGGAACAGGCACACTCTTACCGCATTTTTGGTCTGCGGGTGGCATTGTGCAAATGCGGTATGTGTGTGACTGTCGCATGGCTAAGTATTGAAAAGTTTTTCAAATTCTTCCTCAAAAATTTGCTTGCGGTGTTGCTCATTGTAAAATGGCATACCCCAAATTGTGTATTCCTTATTTTCCCAAAGCTGCTCAACTAAGTGGTCTTTTTTCAGAATTATCAAGAACTTTTCTTTCCATTCATCATGCTCAAAAAGGTGCTGTCCTTTAGGTTCTATAAATATCTGATAGTGCAATGACACTTTCTTTTTCTTATCGGTTAGGAACAAAAGAAAGTCAGGTTCTAAAGGTCTGCCATCATCAAAGTTGTAAATCTTAAAGTGCCTTTCGTTACGAATGAGATAAATATCAGAGAATTTTGACTTTAGTTTATCGTAGGTTTTGTTGATGAATTTGACTAAGTATTTTTCTTCTGTTGTTCCGTAGTTTTCATTGAAAACGAACCAATCTTTATTACTTAAATCAATTCTAAGGTCTTCGTTTTTAGTTTCGCTTTGTCCGATACCATATTCTTTATCTTCACTATCGCTGATAGCAATATTCAGTTTCTTGTCTTTGAACTTCTCTTTAATCATGTGAGGTTTAAACTCCTTAGTGCCTTTGAACTCGATTTTATCTGATTCAATTACTTGGGCTATATCCTGCAACACTTTGATAGTAGCGTCTAACTTTTCCTGTGGTGTTAGTTTGGCAACTTGTTCTTTTGTTCCTTCTACTTCAATTTTCACATTACCTAAGTAATCTTTTGAAGTGATGAACTCTGAAACTGAATTAAGATTTGGCAAGTGTTTTTTTAGGTTATTGAACTGGTAGAACTCTAACTTATTTATTGCTTTTCTTACAACAGGAATACCGAATGAAATGAGGTTGTAATCTTTTTGTTTACGCTCAACATTTGTGTTGCTCTGCTTTTCAAAAGCAACTGTTGTTTTTGTGTAACCTGTTTTTAAAGAGACCTGGTGTTTTTTGTTGATAAGAGTAGATGACAAGCTGAAAATATCGGAACGGTCATATTTCTTCTGTTCATTGATGAATACAAAACCTGTTTTGTAGAAAGGAGTTTGCTTGAAACTATCTTTGAGTTTCAAATCAACCTCTTTAGTTTCTTTAGCTTTGATACCAATTTCTTCAAGGGCTGTGTTCAACTCGTCAATGTAGCGTGGATTGTAGGCACTATGGTAGTATAGCTCCTCACATATTCTCATTTCATTATCAAGGTCTGTATCAAATTTTCGGGTGTATGGTGAGTGCTCTTCTGTCATTTGGAAAGGACAATATCTTGCACCCCTTCCAATTAACTGTGCTTCTGACATGGTGGTTTTACCGGGCTTGCCCTGTTTAGCATCACGGGTATCGTATAAGCGGACAATATCAAAGAGATTTAGAACGTCCCAACCTTCATTTAATTTATCTACTGCAAAAACTGCCCTGTATTCGTTTGCTTCATCCTCTAAGGTATTGACAGCAATTTGCTTTTCTTCACTTTCGTCTTTGCTATTCACAGTGATACATTTTTCCTGTGAGAAGTCATTCTTTAACTCTGTGGCAAGGTTTTCAAGTGTGATTTTGTTTTCATCAAAGTATTGAAATGCCTTTTTAATAACGGGGTTGGTGTCACGTTTTTTGATTTTCTCTAATAGTTCGGGTTTTAGATTTTTTAGGGTGGTTATGAATTGCTCGTAGAACGCCTGACTTTCCTTTATAGTTTTTGATTTAAAGAGAATTACAGGTTTAATGCGTTTCTTGTTCTTCTCAAAAACTTTACGCCTGTATTGGCTTAAAACAATGCCCTGTAAAGCACGGTCTATTTCTGAAAGGTCTGCTTGCAGAACTTTCACTTCTTTAGAGTAACCATCGGCACGGAACTGTTTTAACGGATAATCAAAAAGTAACTTGTCGAAATACTTCTTACCAATTTCAGGGTCGGATAAATCGGCTGTTGCTGTGAACTCTAACAAGATGTTTTCGCTGTTGGCTCTGAAAATTTTATTTACAGTTCCTTCCCAACTGATTACTTCCTCAACTTCTTCTTTGCTTAAATCAGCACCTTTCTTTGTTTCTGCATTGATGTGGTGGGCTTCATCAGAAATAAGAACTATGTTTTTATCTACAAAATCATCATAAGTGAGTTGGTTTTCTTTTGGTGTATTTAATCGGGAATGTAAGCCCTGAATGGTAGTGAATACTATGTTTATGTCGTCTTGATTTGCTGCCTGAAAATTCTCTACTTCTTTGATACGAACCTTTTTTTCACCGAAAGAAATGGTATCGCTGAAAAGATATTTTGAAGAATTTGCATTGAGGAAGTTATCACGGGTTTTTTCAATGATGTTTGAACTATTGACAAAGAAAATGAAGTTGCGATAACCCTTCTGATAGAGGTATAAAATACACCCTGCCATTACTAAAGTTTTACCGCTACCTGTTGCCATGTGAAAAAGCAACTGTGTTGGTTTGGTGCGGAACTTGTCGTTGTTGATGTAAAATATAAATCTTGAAAATGCCTCAATTTGATATGGTCTTTGCCCGTAACCTTCACGAAGGTTGGACAAAATAAATTCCGGTGCTTCTAATTGTAGAAGCCCTAAAGAAACTGCACCTGTAATTTTATCGTTGAGGGATTGCATTACTTTTACTAATGAGTGTTAATAAATTCAATTAATTGGGGCAATGTCATTGCCTCACGAATGGGGCATTTCCAATACACTCTTGTTGTCCAACTGAACGTCCAAGTGGGTGGTCTTAAAGTATTTGCATATTGAATTATATTTGCTTTTGTATTCCATCCAAAGAATAGGGGTTCGTTATACTTTGCTGAGTTAATGATACGATGAATGCAATTGGGGTCTGCTGTCAAATCGTTTTGAAGTGCTTGAAAACTGTCATAACCGTTACGGTAAGGTCTTGCATAGAAATATACTTGAACATGAATTTCACTTTCTAAAGTTGTTGGTGGTATCATAGTAACACCATTGTCATGACTTGCTGTAATTTTTATGTCCCTGTTGTTTATTATAGCTTGATGGTTTTCATTATTTGGAGGAGTAGAAGATTTAACTTCAACTTTGATTAGCGTGTTGCCAACTTTAAAATCCCATCCCGGGTCTGGTTCTAAAAAATTATCAGTTCTAATTTCATCATAGTCAATAATTGGATTGTTGCATCTGGGTCTGAGATATTCTAAAAGTGAGTTCTTTGCCATATCACCCATAAAAATATTATCAAGCAATTCAACAGGTGTTCTGCCATACATTAAGGTTCTGTGTGTATGGCTGTATTTGCGAATTGTGTTTGTAGCCGTTTTGTTTAGGACAGCTTGCGGAACTGGAAGGGCAACTACATCGTTTATTGTCATAATTTGGAATTTTGAAATTTGTTATTGAGTTCAATTAGTTTTTTCTCATAGCCATAATCATTATCTTCTATCTCTGAATAATTTACATACAACTGATTATACTCAATTATATTCATAGCAAGTTTCCGAAGGTCTTCTAATTTCAATTCAGAAAGTTTTATGTTCTTGAAATCGGTATAGAGTTTATCGTAACGGTAACTAATTGAAAATGACTTTGCCATTTCCTCAACAACTTCAATTATTTTGTCTTTACTTTTTTCATTCAAAATTCTGTCTGTGAATTTTTGATTCTGCTTTGCTAATTCACAGAAAATAAAAGAACCACCACCTTCCCAAAATACTTCCTTTGAAACACCGCCATCTTCCCCTTCAATAACCTTCTTCATCCTATTCACCGCAACGGTTTCTATGTAATCCATCTGGTCTATCCCAACATATCTTCTTTTCATTTTGTGAGCTACTGCTGTTGTTGTCCCACTACCTAAAAAGAAGTCCAACACTATATCATCTTCTTTGGTTGAAAGGTCAATAATTCTTTTAATCAACTTTTCGGGTTTGGGCGTGGCAAAGGCATGTTCACCGAATAGTTTAATGATTTCTGCACGGGAAATCTGATTATGACCAACTTCATCATAAAGCCAAATACTTTTTGTTACTGTGCCTTGTTGGACCTCTGACAGAAATTGCTTTATCTGTGGTTTTGCATCACCTTTGGCTCCAAACCAAATTCGCTTTTCGGCAAGCATCTTCTTGAAGTTTGTTTCGGAAGTTTGCCAACAACTACCCTTTGGTGGATAAACGATTTTGCCAGATGGAGTTTCTATCGGGTAGTCATATTCTTTTGAATAGGTTTTAACGGAATAGCCACCTGGCTTCCAATCACCACGGGGGTCATTGTCAGGATTGCTATATCGTTTATTCATTTCTTCTGTTCTTGCTAACAGATTGGGCTTAAATAGTTCTTTATTTTTTGCAAAAACAAGAATGTGGTCGTGATTATCGCTAAACCACTTTGCATCATTAGATGGTGAGTATTTTTTTTGCCAAATAAAATTGATTAGGAAATTCTCTCTACCAAATATTTCATCACATAAAACTTTCAAATAATGAACCTCATTGTCATCTATGTTTATCCAAATAGAACCGTCTGAGGTTAAAAGTTCTCTTGCAACTTCTAAACGGTTTTTCATAAAAGTCAGCCATGTAGAATGATTAAAACTATCATTGTATTTGAACCCATCATTACCTGTGTTGTAAGGAGGGTCGATATAAATTAGTTTGACCTTTGATGAATACCGTTTTCTTATTGTATGAAGGGCAAGGAGATTGTTCCCTTTAATTATGAGATTATCCTTTGGTGAAAACTCTTTTATTTCCTCATTGCCATCAGAGGTATATTTCTTGAATGATGAAATTGCTTTGGGACTGAGTATTCTATCAATGTCGTCAGGTGCTAAAATTTGGTTCCAGAATATTTCTAACCTTTTGGATTCTTCTGTTGTTTGCCCGCCTTCTAAAACGCAATCTTTATATGGGAATGCAAGTATAATTTCTTTGCCTTCGGAAATAAATTCATCATCAACAGTAAGACCAATTTTATTTTTGAATGATGTGTAGCTATCAGGTAGAAACTCTTTGTTGCTGACAAAACGCATGAACTTGATTTTATCAAAAACCAATGTGCCGGAAACATCTTCAAAGAAGTGTTTCTTAATGGTTGGATTTTTTAGCAATAATGTAAGCAATCCTTTATCAAGAGCTAAGCCCAACTCAATGATTTTGTTTTTCATGAGTTTGCCATCCACCACAAGCCGTTCATCGGCTGTAAGCAATTCTTTGAGGTCGTTTAGAAGATTTTGCATTTATTCTATTTCTTAAATTTTGAGTTGTCTAAATTATAAAAAGCGTTGATAAAAATGGCTCTTTTGGATTTGCTGAAGGGACGGTTTGTGGGCAGGGCAAAACCAAATGTGCCATTTGTGCGGTGGGAAAAAAATTAAAACTCAGAAGGGTCGTCAATGAGTGTCGGCTTACTCGTTGTCCAATTGTTATCTCGTTTCTATGTCTGTGTTCACCTGTCAAAATGGTTTACTTTTTTCTATGTTTAAGTTCGTGTCTGTCTATTGTGTCGTTGTCTTTTTACGCTTGCTGGTAACGTAAAAGTGTTTTATTCATTGTTCCCATACAAATATAACAAGAGCAAA
>CAYYNI010000129.1:0-5909 GCA_964472765.1 uncultured Thermotogaceae bacterium
TGGCTACATCCAAAGGGACAGCCCAGTTTAATCCTTTTAGATAGGGTGTTTGATTGATCCATTCTTTTAATTTTTCTATGACCGCCTGCTCTTTTCCAATTTCTTGTGCATAGGTATATGCCGGTAACCATTGTGTTGATCTTGAGATTTCCCAGTAGTCTTTTGGATCAAAGTGTTTCCAAGTACATTTCCAAAATGGTTTGTCCTGTTGTTGGATTTCTTTGAATTCGTTGATGTTTCTAAAGTTGTCGAAGATGAAGAATTCGTTTTTTTGGATTTTTTCGTAGAATTCTTTTTGATCTGTTCTGAGATTTAGTTTTTGTAAATGATATTCTTGAAAGGGCAATTCGTGAATTGCCCCTACAGCAAATTTTGATTCTTTTTCTCTAAAAATAAATTCATATATTTTTATTTTTTTTAGTGTTTTATCAATGACCTTTGAGATGATTGTTTTTAGCATTTTGTTCCTTCGATTATTTCAACAAATCTCTGGCTTAATTTGCTTCTGAGATATTTTTCTTTTAGTATTCTTTTGCCTGTTTCGTTTGTTTTCTGGTTTGCGTTGAGGTTGTTGTATAAATGGTTTAAGGCGTTTTTTAATCCGTTTGTGTCGGATGGCGAAAAGGAATAATTGTTTCCTTGTAATTCCTGCATGATGCTTTTCGCCACTCCTTCTAATCCGTAAACAACAGGTTTTCCGGTTGCGATATATTCAAATATTTTCGATGGTATTGTTTTTTTGAACATGTCTATATCTTTTAGATGAACAAAAAAGGCATCGGTCATTTGGTAAAAAACAATTAACTCGTTTCGAGGTAGCGGATCGATCATTTCTATGTTTTTGATTTTTCTTTCGTTGATTTTTTCTGTGAATACATTTTTTCCTGAACCATCACCAATGATTCGAAATTTGAACTTATTGTTGAATTCAGTTGCGACGTCCGCAATGATATCAATTTGTTGGGCTAGTCCCAGATTACCCGCATAAGTAATGGTGAAAGGGTTACCGTATGGTTTGAGTTCAAAATTTGACAAATCTTCAAAAAGTTGATCATCTATTCCATTAGTGATCAAGTGAATTGGCTTATCTGTGTATTTTGATATGTGTTGTTCAAAAGCGGGGGAATTGATGATGATTTCATCTGCTTTTTTATAACACTTTTTCTCGATTTTTTTCAATAGCTTATAGGTAGAGCTTTTTTCAGTGGTGATGTCCATTTCGAGAATGACATCCGGCCATAAATCGCGTATATCCAAAACGAAAGGCTTGGTTTTTGTTTTACAAAGCGCACCGAGGTATGCCACAAGTAGCTGTGGGGATGTAGAGACTATTACATCTGCATCTTTTGACAACTTTTTTGTTTTGAAATAGCTTTTTAGAAAAAAATCTGTAAAACCAATCCCTCTAAAGAAAAGATTACAACTTTGTTTTCTTGTAGGTATTCTCGTGATGTTTTCTTTCATTTCAGAATTTGAGTATTCACTTTTAAAAGACCCATATCTGTTTGGGGTTCCTGTTAAAACGGTTACTGAATGCTTTCTTTCTAGTAGGTGATCTACTAATGATTTCATTCTAAAAGAAGCGGCACCGATATCAGGAGGATAGTTTTGTGTGATTACAAGAATTTTCAAATCATTATTTGCCTTTCGATGATTTTATTTCGATCCCCTCATTCCGATCATGGTCTCAATTGTCTTCATGGTTATCTCCAAGTCTAGGAGTATGTTCCTGTTTTTGATATAGTACAAATCATATTCTGTTTTGATCTTATAATCATCCATTCCGGATGTGTGTTTAAAGTTGATTTGGGCCCAGCCGGTGATTCCCGGTTTTAAATTGTATCTGCAATGATAAAATGGTATTTGTTTGATACATTTGTTATGGTAGTTTTCCATTTCCGGTCTGGGGCCTATGACGGACATGGTTCCTTTGAGCACGTTGATGAATTGAGGTATTTCGTCGATTCTTAATTTGCGGATGATTTTTCCAATGGCTGTATTTCTTAGTTTTATTGTATCATTTGGGTTTTCATGTTCATCTAAGTATTTTTTTTCGACTTCTTTTAGGCTTCTGAATTTGATAAATTTAAAAGGTTGCATCTTGTATCCAATTCTTTTTTGTTTAAAGAGTATCGGGAATCCGGATTCTATCGGAATGGCAATTGCTAATAAGAAGCTTATTGGTGCTGTGATGATTAATCCAAATGAGGCAATGAAAATATCAAATATTCTTTTTGCTTGTGAATTATCCGGATTTTTGAAGGCTATTTCATAATGGTTTTTGAATTTGTCGATTATTTCCAGGGGAATCCTCTGTAAATAGGCTTCTACAAGATTTGGGAGATAATCAATTTCAATTCCATTAACCCTCGCTTGTTCGATTTGCCCCTCAACTGCCGGGATCAATGACGGGTCGGCTATGACCAGTCCATCGATTATTCTTTCTTGACTTATCTCTCTCTCAAGGGCAATTGCCGATGGATTCATATACATATAAGCTTTGATTTTTCCCATGGATTTTTCTTCAATTTCTTTGAAGATGGGTTCGATTTCGCTTTGTTTTCCAATGACCAGGTATTTCTTTATCGGTAATGATTTTATCATGGTTTTCATGGTAAGACAAAAAATGATCGGATTGAGGATGCATGATGTTAGTAGGGTTATGATGAATAGGTTTTGATGGAGCCTTTGATCAAAAAAGAGGAGGATGGGAATGATGGCGATGAGTGTTCCCGCAATCGTTCCGGTGAAGAATGTGACAAAGCAGGAGTTCATGCTGGTGCTTTTGTCGTATTCAAATCCTCTGAAAGCGTATATGCCTATGAGGATGAATAGATTTAAGATTATGGCTTGTATCAAGAAATTCACTGTCCATTGTTGATAACCTATAGTTGCACTTTGGGAGAGTAACAGGATGATAAAAAGAATAGGGGCGCCAAGGATTTTCATCTTTTTGGTTTTCCTGTTCAAATATTATGGCCTCCCTTATTTTGGAATGTTGCTTATTTTTTACGGAATATATTATCATTTATGTAGTCTGTATGTCAATAGGGCCTTTTTGGGACGTGTTATTTATATTGTGTATAAGAGTGTTTGGTGTACTTAGGTTATGTGTTTTTTTGTTTTGTATGGCGGGCAATTCGTGAATTGCCCCTACAAGGTGTGTTGATGGCCATAGATACTATATATAGTGCCCTTTTTTATTGCCAAATCAAGTTTTGGCAGTATATAATCACAAGGTGTGTTGATGGCCATACATAACATTCATAGCGTTTCTGTGATTACGAGTTTGGTGGTAATTTGTAATTCATACGTT
Source organism: uncultured Thermotogaceae bacterium (assembly GCA_964472765.1). Classification (GTDB taxonomy): domain Bacteria; phylum Thermotogota; class Thermotogae; order MWEM01; family MWEM01; genus JASUTC01. The sequence continues at coordinate 3,317 of CAYYNI010000129.1, forward strand.
GATGATGCGTACTACTAACCATAAACATACAAACGCCTGTACGCATTTCTTTTGTTGTGAATGAGCTTTTTTGAAAACTATTGCGGTTATTCTTTATGGTGATTTTGTTTTTCTCCACTTTCAAAAGGTATTTTTTTATTGAACATATAATTTTAGCACTAATGCGATTGTTTTTCAAGTTATTAGTGTTTGTATTTCTTTGGGGGTGAAGCCTTTGAGTGTCCATTTTCTTGTGTTGTCAGATATTTGTTGGTATCGTGTTAAGAAGGTTTGCACGGTTTTATCGTTGTCAAATACGTAGTCTTTTTCGAAGAGGATTTCCATCACGGCACTTGGTGGTGAATCAAATTTAAGTTCAAGTGTGAGATGGTCAACGATTTCTTCGAGCTTTTTCTTTGATTTGATATTGCCTTTGTTGTGTTTAAAGAAAAGTGTTAGTGCCTTGTACTCTTCGGAATCGGTATTTATTAGTGTTTTTGCTCCTTGTTCAATCATTTCTTTAGGAGGAATAAACCAAGGCAGGTTTTTTGAATTTTCGTACAAGGATCGGAATTCTTCCATCGGGATCATGTCGTTGATGACTGTTTTGTTGAATAAATAGAAATTAAGTCCTTTTTCCTGTATTTGTGGGAAGAAGTCTGATGCGGTTTCTTCAGTTAAAGTATCTTCGCTGTTGTATAAGTTCCAGATATGAACGTATTGGGAATAACTGTAGAATCCGTAGATGTTTGTGAGGGCAACAGTCAGGTCAGCCATTTTCTGGTTTTTGATTGCTGTGGTTAGTATGGGTGTGATGTTGTTTAGAAAATAATGGTAAATTTGCGGATAGGGTCTGAGTACGATGCTTTCTTCGGTTTCTTTCAGAATTTGAAAATAGCCTTTTTTGATAATCTGTTCCCCGTCTTCATCGTCGATTTCATAATCGTATTGATTGAGTATGGACTGCAAGACGACCGCTATGGACGATTGTTTATCTTCTTCAAATTGCAAGAATACGTATATGAGAAAAAGAAATTCATCCATTAAGAAATAGTGACTGTCCTTTGCAAAATCATCCACGAAAATTTGGTTGATTTGCTCGACCAATTCCAGTTTAGACGTTTCTTCATTCACTTCCAATAGGTGTGCTTGTGCAATATTCAATATATCTTCTTTTGACATTTCCATCATGAGTTCTTTTGTCGAGGTGTGTAAATCTTCATTATTATTCATATAAACCCATCCTTTTTTAGTTTACCCTATTATACCATTTAGTGGGATGAACTGGGGCGAAGAATAGAAATCATCATGTGGTTGATTATCGTTTTTTCTGAAATCTATAAATTAATATGACTATTTAAAAAAGCAATAATCTGCTTTGAAAATTCCAAAAAATCTTTGAGTTCTTTTTCAATGATGGTTTTCAAGATATCCAGGTTGATGGTTTGATATTCATGGATAGCTATATTTCTAAAGCCTACGATTGCCGACATTTTTTTGTAGGTGCTTTGGTCTATGACTTGGTTCTTGAATAGGAATTCAAATGCTTCCCGGCTGTTTTTTGGGATGCCATATTTTTGTTGTGTGCACAGATACATTGCGAGATCGATTGCTTGTTGACACGCTCTTTGAAGGTTTAAAACAATGGCATCCTGGTACAAGTAATCCTGAAGGCTTCCCTTTTTGTATAGGTCATTGATTCTGTTCACGCATCTTTCTATGGATTCGATTTTGTTTAAAATGACTGTATTCAAAAGACCCTCCCTGTTTTGTAAATGTTTTCAAGGACGATTGCCCTGTCTTCTTCAAGTGTCAGGTATTCAGATAGAATCCTCATTTCAAATTCGTCTTTGAAGAGTTGATCTTTCGTGTAAATGAGTTTTCCATTTGCGATGATTTCAGTGGCAAAGTCTGGATTGGCCGTTTTGATATTGACCAGGTCAAGGTCTCTTTTGAGAATGAACTCGATTTCGGGTTTTACCTCAAAGAGTCCGGTCTTGAAATCCTGATCATCACAGTAGACGGCACAATCTATGTCACTCTCATTATTAAAGGCTTCTGTTAAAATTGAGCCGTAAAGATAGATCATTTTGACTGATTTTAATTTTAGGAATTCGGTTTTGATGACTTGTTCGATTTGTGTGAGTGCCATCAGTCGTCTCCTTTATTTATACAACAGTTGACGGATTTTAAGTGGGATGAAACCATTTTTATATGGTGTTTGATTATACCATTAGATGAATTAAAAGAGCATGGAGAGAGTTGTAAGAAGTGAGCTTGAAAGTCCTGTAAAAATTCACGCAATATCCTCACAAACATTAGCTATTACTGGATCAGGAAAGAAATATAATTTCTGCGATTTATTATAATCAAAATCAATGAAGCTTTGCTTTTTTAAGGATAGAAGGATTTTACTCAAAGTGGTATCTGAAATCTCGGTGAAATTATTATCGATGTATTTTTTTACTTTCGAGTATCTGTTCATTCCATAAGCGATAGCGTTTAGGACATACCCGTAATTGGGTGATTTAGCAATTAACGTCTTTATCAATCATTATGTTAGGGCTTGCTGAAAAACTAAAAAATTCCTCCCTTGGGGGAGGTGCACCCGAAG
>CAYYNI010000130.1:0-5894 GCA_964472765.1 uncultured Thermotogaceae bacterium
TATTGGGGCTGTTTTGCAGGGAAAAAACGGTATGGAAACCATGAAAGAGGTTTCTTCTTATTCGCTGCTTTCCAGCAGCCTTTCTGTGCTATCCGCAGGGCTAACGATGACCATTATGATCTACCTGAAAGTGCCCGTTTCGTCCTCACAGGCCATTATCGGCGCTATTATCGGCATGAATCTCAGTACCAATAATGCGGTTAATTGGAATGTTATTTCAAAACTCCTACTTGCATGGGTCGGTACACCGCTTGGAGGTATATTTTTAGGGTTTATCTCCTACAAAATAGCCATTATTTATTTTAAAAAACTTAAATCACCATTGCGTCAGGATAAAATATTAAGGATATTGGCGATTACTTTTGGCTGTTATGGATCATATGCTTTAGGTGCCAATAATGTCGCGAATATAACCGGTGTTTTTGCCAATCATTTTGGCACCTCAACCTGTGCGATTATCGGTGGGTTAGCCATTGCTTCGGGTGTATTAACTTACAGTAAGCGCATGATGTACTCGGTTGGAAAGGAAATCGCCAATCTTGACTATTTTTCATCCACCATGGTTGTTTTTGCCGAATCACTTACAGTCTGGATTTATGCTTTAATGGGGATTCCTGTTTCCACTTCACAAGCAGTGGTCGGTGCTGTTCTTGGGACAAGCATTGCAGCCGGTAATGCTCAAATCAGCAAAAAACAAGTGCTGAAGATCATCATTGCCTGGGTTAACACACCGGTAAGCGCAGGGTTAATCGCCTTCTTATTAACAGTTATATTACGCTTGTTCCGTGTTTATATATGAGTGAGTTCTTCCAATAATCTCTGATAAATTTCTTTGATGCTTTTTGATGCCTTTGATTCGCTTATTTCGACGACGGGATATTCGTTTGAATTGGCGATATTCACCTTTTCATCAAAGGGGATTTTCCCAATGAGCGTAATCTTTTCGGATGTACAGAAATGATCTATCTGTTTGCTTTTATCTTCGTTGATATCGTAACGATTAATCACAACAGAATAAGGGATTTTAAAATGCTCGATGACTTCTATCATTCTTTTCATATCATGAATACCCGAAACCGTAGGTTCAGTAACCAATATGGCGTAATCTGTTCCTGTTAAAGATGAAGTGGCGGGACAACCGATTCCAGGCGCACCATCTATGATGACAAATTCCTTTTTGGCATCTACGCCCATTTTTAAGGCTTGTTTTCTCACTTGCGCAACCAGGCCGCCGCTCATTTCCTCACCGGGTTTCAGCTCGGCATGAACAAAAGGGGCGTATTGCGTATCGGAGATATAGTAATCACCAGGATGATTCAGAACAAATTCAATGGCATTCGTGGGACATACTAATACACAGGCTTTACATCCTTCGCAGGCAAAGGAATCCACTGCATATTTTCCATTTTCCTTTTTGTGAATTGCATCATACCGGCAAACTTCTTGGCATTTTCCACAACCAATACATTTACTTTCGGATATTTCGGCCTTATGTCCCGCTTTATATTGGATGGTGTTTCTTATTTGTGGTTTTAAAATAAGGTGCATATTTGAGGCATCCACATCGCAGTCTGCAATGATATGACTATGAAAAAGTACACTTAAAGAGCCAGCTAATGTGGTCTTTCCGGTTCCGCCTTTTCCGCTTATGATGGCAATCTGTTTTGTTTTCATTTATAAGGTCTCCTTTTGAACAATAATGGTGGAAACAATATTCATCATTTGATCAGCTAAAACAGGATAATCTTTGACAAATAATTTCCCGTTTGAGTGAAGTGCGGCGATATCTTTGTCCAAAGGAATCTTGAGGACAATAAAATCTGCATACTTTTCATTGAAAACTTGAGTATGTTTATCCTGTTTTGAGTCTTCTCTGTATTTGTTGATGATAATAGAGTAAGTGATGCCCATTTCCTCGAGTATTCTAATAACGGTTTCCATGTCATGAAGACCAAAAGCGGAATCCTCTGTTACGACTATCGCATGGTCCATCCCTCTCAAAGTTTCCACAACGGGACAAGAGCTTCCCGGAGGAGAATCAATGACGATGACTTGAGCGTCGTCATAATTTTGCTTTAATTTTGAAATGACTTTTACACCTGATATTTCACCAATATTCAATATACCCTCTGCGTATGAGATGTCGTTATCCGTTTCCATTTTTCTGATAACACCCAATTCTTTTGGGACTTCTTTGATGGCGTTTTCCGGGCAGACTAATGAACAGACTCCGCACCCATGGCATAGGTTTTTGAAAACCAATACGCCGGTCTGATAAACGTTGATGGCACCAAATTGACATTCTTGGCCACACAGACCACATTTAGTGCATTTTTCAGGATTCACTTCAGGGATCATGAGAGAGACTTTCTCCTCTTTTATCTCTCCCTTAAAATTAAAAAACAAATGGCTATCCGGTTCTTCTACATCGGCATCTAACAGTTGCACGCTGTATTTTTTAGAAAGGACGTAGGCTAAATTGACAGCGATGGTCGTTTTCCCGGTTCCGCCTTTCCCGCTTAATACTGCTATTTTTACTGACATCATAACCTCCATATTGATACATATATATGTTTTATACATATATATTATAGTTTATCTTTTTTTAATTGTCAACTCTTAATTTTGGCGGTTATAGAATAGTCATTCGAAAGGTTCATAGAAGTTTTGATGAGATGGAAATTTTTCAAGAAATATTCCTTGGGTCTAAAGTATCTCTTAAACCATCACCGATGATATTGATGCTCAAAACAATAATAGCGATGATCATGCCTGGAAATAGTGCAACCCATGGAGCGCTTAACAGATAATCGCTGCCATTGCCAATCATGCCACCCAATGTTGGTTGTGGTGGTGGCACACCAAGCCCCAAAAAGCCGAGTGTTGCTTCAGATAATAAAGCAGTTGAAAAGTTTGTTGTGAAAGTGACAATCAAAATAGAAAACACATTCGGTAAAACATCTTTAATGATGATATTGATATTTTTTTTACCCAGTGCTTTTCCGGCAACAACGAATAATTGTTTTTTCAATGATATCGTGGATCCTCTGATGGTCCTTGCGAAAATAGGTGTATAAACAACTCCAATAGCGATGATAAGGTTTTGCACACTGGCTCCAAACAATGCGATGATAAAGAGGGCTAAGATAATGGCAGGGAATGCAAACATGGCATCAATGACCCGCATAACGATTTGATCAACCCATTTCCCAAAATAACCTGCAATCAAACCCATTGCGGTACCGATGACGGACGCCAAAATAACCGCTAAAAAAGAGATCTGAAGGCTTTTTTGGACACCGAAAATGATTCTTGATAATACATCCCTTCCAAATTGATCCGTTCCAAACAGATGTGATTGAGAGGGCCCTGACATATAGGCGTTAAAATCCATCTCCAATGGGTCATAGGGGGCAAATACAGATGGAAATAGGGAAACCAAAATGACAAAAACAAAAACGAAAAAACTGATAATATTTAAAGGGTTTTTAGAAAATTTTCTGATAAATTTATTGAATTCCATTTTTGCTCCTTAATCCGACAATTCGATTCTGGGGTCAATGACACTGTATAGAATATCGATGAGTATGTTTAAAACGACAATCAAGATTCCAATAAAGGCGACTAATCCTTGCACGACAGGGTAATCTCTTTGATTGACCGCCTGTAAAAGCAGCCTTCCCATTCCGGGAATGGCAAACATGCTTTCCACAACAATCGTACCGCCTATAAGATAGCCTAATTGAATGCCGGCCGTTGTAATAACGGGGATCATTCCGTTTCTTAATGCGTGCTTGAAGATGACTTTATTCCCTTTTAAGCCTTTGGCCTTTGCGACTTTGATATAATCCTGTGAGAGGACGTCAAGCATAGCATTCCTTGTCATTCGCATGATTTGGGCTGCGATCATTATTCCCAGTGTTATTGCGGGTATTAACATGATTTGGATGTTTTTAAAAGGATCTTCTAAAAACGGTACAAAACCGAATAAAGAAAAACCTGAAAGGAAGCTGGAAATCAGCACAATGAAGATAGCGCCAATCCAGAATACCGGTGCAGATAGTCCAACCAAGCCTATAACCCTGAAAGCATAATCGTATTTGGTATTTTGTTTTACTGCCGAAATTAATCCCATGGGGATACCGATGATCAAACTAAAAATAATAGACATCAAAGCTAATTCGAATGTGATTGGGAATTTTTCTGATATAAGTGTTGATACGGCCTTTCCGGTTCTCAAAGAATTTCCAAGATCGAAAGTAAAAATACCCTTCAGCCATGTAAAATATTGCACAATGATGGGTTTGTCAAGACCCAGATCGTTGTACAATTTCTGGACTTGCTCTTCACTGAGGTAATTCTGTGTTCCCAGCATGATATCCACGACATTGCCGGGGACAAGATGCAGCGAAAAGAACACAATGACGGTTAATAATAATATTGTGGGTATTGCAGATAAAAGTCTTCCGAGAATATAAGATAGTTTCACTTTTTTCCCCTTTATATCGAATGATTCACCATTCAATACCTTTTAAAAAATATAAAAAAGAAAGAGTTGATTCGGGGAGTTTTGAGTCCCGAATCAACTCAAAATGATTTATTCTACAGAAACAAATCTTAAATTGATTAAGCTTTCATTACTCATGGTCTCAAACCCCTTCACAGATTCTCGAGCAGCGTAAAGGTTGTTTGGTGAATACAGGAAAAGAATTGGAGAATCTTCCACCAATATTTCTTGAATTTCATCGTAAATACCTTTTCTAAGATCATAATCAGTGGTTGTTCTGCCCTCTTCCAGTAATGCATCGACTTTTTGATTTGAGTAATGGAACTTATTGGTGGAGCCGGTAGAATGGAATGTTCTGTAAAGCTGTTTGTCAGGGTTGACTGAGCCGGAATTCAAAGAAACAAAGGAATCGAAGTCGACTTCCTGCCATTTTTTGATAAAGATTCCCCATTCCACCATATCCAGTTTTACCGTTATTCCGACCGCAGCAAGTTGAGCTTGAATCGCTTGAGCAATCTTGTCAAAATTATATCGTGCTGCGACTGTTATTGAGAACTCAAATCCGTTCGGATATCCCGCTTCTTTTAACAACTCTTTTGCCTTTTGTGGGTTATAGGTGTATTCAGGAAATTCTGATGGTTTGATTGCCCAGGCTTCAACGGTTGGATTCATGATACCGGTTACAGAACCTTCGCCAAATGCCACCATTTGAATGATTTGTTCTCTGTTGACCGCATAACTTAATGCCCTTCGGACAGCTGGAATGTTCAACGGTTCTACGGCATCATTAATTCCGAGAAGATAGTAACTTAATACCGGTTGTCGGAAAATCTGGAAATCTTTTGAAGTAAGCTGTTTTAAACTAAGAGGTTCGTTAACTTGGGTGATATGAACATCCCCATTTCTTAAAGCGGCCACTCTAGCGACTTCCTCAGGGATAATAACAAATCTCAATTCTTCCACTTTCGGAACACCTGCAATGTAGTATCTGTCATTTTTCAGCAATGAGATGTAATTTCCTTCAGCGTATGTAGCCAGTTTGAAAGGGCCGGTTCCGTTTGTAACTAACTGCATGTTGGCACCGCTTTCAACAAATGCTTTTGAAACAATTGAACTATTGACGCCTGCGAAATTGTCAAGAAGCGCATTCACACTAGGTGTTTTAAGTTTAAACTCAATGGTTTGCTCATCCAATGCTTTAATGGATTCCACATCGGCATAATAGGAGGCAGCGGGTGAACCATAATCAGGATCTCTAATTCGATCAAAGGTGTACAAAACATCCTCCGATGACATTTTTGTGCCGTCGTGGAAATACACATTCTCCCTCAATTTAAAAATGACGGTATAAGCATCCTTCACCTCATAATCTTCAGCGAGGTTTGGA
>CAYYNI010000131.1:0-5833 GCA_964472765.1 uncultured Thermotogaceae bacterium
AAAAGTCAATCAGATAGGCAAACCATTCTTTCAACCTTAACGATTTCATGAAATCCGGCATCCATTTGCCGCAGGGTTTTGCGCACTCTAAAAGGTTGATATTGTTCAGCGGCCCGCTAAACGTTCCAAAGGTACAGCGCCCATCACTCACCACTTTTTCGGGCGGTGCCACAGGGTTTCTGAGTCTTGAAATATACAGAGGATATTGTCTATCAAATGAATCATTGACGAGTTTCATCAGTCGGTCACTTCCTATTTATGAAAGATGGGAATCGAGATCTTCCGTCATTTTAAAAAACATCGATCCCAACAGGAAATTATAACATTATCACCCGTTGATATGAATGCATTTGAAGAATTTTGATGCTCAATCGGGAGAGGGTTGGACCCCTCACTTATTTACTATTTTTATAAGAATATAATGATATATATTACCATATTGTTCTTTTAATCAATAAATGAATTAACAATATTTGAACTGTTCTCTTGTCCATAACAATCAGACATTCCCCTAAATATATCTATTTAAAGGGTATCATGAGATATGACAATCATAAGTAAAATTATATTTGTATTATCTTAATGTTACTTTAATTGACATTTCAGCTTATTTTTGATAACATCAATCAATTACCGTTAAGGTAAAAATTTCACAAAAGGAAGTGCCCAAATGAAAAGAAGTTTTGTTAGTCTGTTGATTTTTTGTTTGATTTCCTTTATTTGTTCCAGCGTTGTTTTTAGTCAGGGGAGTGTTTATGTGCATGATTTCACGAAAGAAGTGTGCAAAGAGCAATTTTGGCCGCATGGTGGAGATCGAGCAGAACACGATGACTTTGTGTCAAACTTGTTCAATCGATTAAACAACGGGGAAGACTGCCGTGATATTCTCATCACCGATTCGTATCAATACGATCAAATTGTTCGCTATTTGGAGGATTTAAAAGCGAAAGGGACATTGGAAAGCGTTAAAAACAGCTGCCTGAAATTTTACACCGTGGAAGGCTTTGATGTGGATAACGACAAGCGAATGATTGTAAAAATCGATTATCTCATTCATTCAAATAACGGAGAAATCATACAATACAATGACTTTATCGGGATTTCACAGGAAGATTTAACATGGAAACTTTGGGGTGTCATATGGAAGGACACCGGCTTTAACGTGACTAATGTCAGCTTGGACCAGTTGGAAATGCCCAAAAAAGGAGAAGAAATCTGTATCCTCCACACAACTGCCGGAGACATTAAAATCAGATTATTTGGCAACCATGTCCCCAAAACGGTTGAAAACTTTGTCGGACTTGCCAAAAAAGGATATTACGACGGAACGACTTTCCACAGAACCATCAACGAATTTGTGATCCAGGGTGGAGATCCTACCGGAACCTGCGAAGGGGGAGAATCTCTTTGGGGAGAAAATTTTGAAGATGAATTTTCAACAGAACTTTACCATTTCAGAGGCGCAGTATCCATGGCAAATAGCGGTCCCAACACAAACGGAAGTCAGTATTTCATCGTTCAAAGACATGAAGCGGATGCCAATAATTACGATGTTGTGATGCTTCCGTTGAACGTTGAAGACAAGTATAAAGAAGTAGGGGGAACACCTCATCTTGATAGAAGACATGCGGTGTTTGGCCAAGTTTTTGAGGGAATGGAAGTGGTCGATGCCATCGCCGCCTACCCGCTCGATGAAGAAGGCTGGCCCGTTGAACCGGCCGCTATTCTTTCTGTTGAATTTGTCATTTATTGATATTTTGAAATCTTAGGATTTGAAAAATGCTGTAAAAAAAAGGGGCTTACGCCCCTTTTTTTATTTTATTTTTCTTGCCGGACTCTATTATGATGAAAAATCAGCATTTTTTTTAACAGAAGGGACTTGACCAGGCCGGTCAATTTGTGGTATCCTATCATTGACCAAATTGGTCAATGATAGGATAAGCCCGTATAAGGTTGGAGATGAAGGGTATGGATGAAATTTTGAAAAACATGGAACCGGAAAAAAGAGACAAGATTATCAACAGTGCTCTGGAGGAGTTCAGTAAAAACAGCTTTGAGAAGGCTTCCACCAACGCCATCGTGAAAAAGGCGGGGATTTCCAAGGGGTTGCTGTTCCACTATTTTAACAGCAAGCAGGCGTTATACGAGCATTTGGAAGCCTATGTGATCGACAGGCTGACCAAGGCGATTCAGCAGGATGTGGACTGGTCCTGCACAGACTTGTTCGATCGTCTGAAGGACATCGCCATGGTCAAGATCCGGCTCATGAACCGCCATCCGTACCTTTACGACTTTTCGCTGGCGTTGCTGAAAAACGGGTCGATTGAGCAGTTGAAGCAGCGTTATGAGAGGGTTTTCTCAGAGCTGATGCAAAAGGCCTATCGGGAAAACGTTGATTACTCACTCTTTAAAGAGGATGTGGATATTGAAAGAGCCGTTCACATTATTCAATGGACTTTGGAAAAGATCGGCGAAGCGCCGGTTGCACGATTGAAACTGACGGGTGAAAGCGTTGACATGGATGCGCTGTACCGGCATGTGGAATCGTATCTTGCAATACTAAAAAAGGCATTTTACAAGCCGTCAACGGAAAAGGAGGATTAACATGATTCGTGTTCAAAACCTGTATCATTCGTACACCAACGATGATCATTATGCCGTCAAAGACATCAGTTTTGAAGTGGAAAAAGGAGAAATTTTCGGATTTTTAGGCCCATCCGGTGCGGGTAAATCCACAACACAAGGGGTATTAACCGGTTTGCTGCCATTGCAGAAGGGCAAGGTCGTAGTGGCCGGATACGATTTACACAAAGTCGACAACCGTCGGTTCAACAAAATCGGGGTTTCCTTTGAACAATCCAACGTCTACGGCAAACTCACCGCCAGGGAAAATCTTCAGTTCTACGCCAAACTGTTTGACGTCCCCACACGGGACCCGGATGACCTGTTGAAAATGGTGGGACTGACGGGAAAAGAAAATGAAAGGGCGGGAACCTTTTCCAAGGGAATGAAGCATCGGCTCACTTTTGCCCGTTCCATGATCAACAACCCGGAACTTTGGTTTCTGGATGAACCCACAACCGGCCTGGATCCGGCTATCGCCGCCAGTATCAAAGACATCATCAAGGCGCAGACTTCAAAAGGCGTCACCTCTTTTCTCACGACCCACAACATGTACATCGCAGAAGAATTATGTGATCGTGTGGCGTTCATCATCGACGGCGAGATCAAACTCATCGACACACCCAAGAATTTGAAACTCCAATACGGAAAAAAACTGGTTGAAATCGAGTATATCAAAGCAGGTGAAGCGGTAAAAGAGACGCTTAAAACAGTTGATGACGCCGACAGAAAAAGAATCGGGGAGATTGTCAAAAATCACGAAATCACCACCATGCATACAAAGGAGGCAACCCTGGAGGAGATCTTTATTCAGGTCACGGGAAGGGGGCTGGTCTAAGATGAAATGGTGGAGCAGTTATCTGAAGGAAATGAAAATAGCGGGAAGGGGATTTTATTTTTACATCGAGATCTTCATTGCCGTAGTGATGGTCGTGATTCTGCTGTTTTTCGTGAAAGAACACCCCCAATCCGCTGAAAAACAGTTCATGTACTACGACATGACCCCCTTCATGTTCAACATCATGACCAACAAAGCGATTGATGACGGTCATTTGAGAATGGGAGCGGAAAAGACCTTCACCCTTCGCCCGGCTGAATTTAAAGTGATCAACGAGCAAACCGGCTCGAGTGAACCGATGACTGTTGAGGATAAAAAACAAATAACGGTCAAAACCTTGGAAACAATCGACCCTGAAACCGGCGAGTTGCTGAAAACCGTCTACGTTACCGACAACAAAGAAGATATGATTCGATTGGCCCATCAGGAAAGGCAGATGAGTGCAGTTGTCAGAATGAATGAGAAAGGACAGTTTTCCTATGAATACTTTTTACAGGGTTATGAAACTCAGCGACTGGTGAATCTGCTGGTGGTGATACACGACGAAAAAAGCGCCATTCTACAGACGCAAATGGACCGCCAACAGATCCGAGAACTGGAATCGGGTTCCACACTGAACAATCGGGAGAATATCCTTCCCTTATTTATTACATTTGCCGGTTCGCTGATGGGATTTTTCATCGTCATGGCCTACATCTTTCTGGACAAAGACGAAGGGGTCATCAAAGCCTTTGCCGTAACACCGTCCTCGGTTAGCACCTATCTGTTGAGTAAAACAGGCGTGATCCTGACCACAGTGCTGATCTCCACCAGCATCATCACCATACCGGTGATGGGAACAAAGGCCAATTATCCGCTGCTGTATCTGTTCCTGCTGGTGACCACCTTTGCCTTCTCCCAGCTGGGTCTTTTGATCGCCACTTTTTATGACGCCTTCGAAAAAGCATTTGGCATGCTGTATCTGGTGATGATCGTCCTGATGGTACCGGCATTTTCATACCTGATCCCGGGATTTGATCCGGTTTTCCTCAGAGTCTTCCCCACCTATCCGGTGCTGATGGGCTTTAAAGATATCCTGTTAAACGTCAAGAGCACGGGATATGTGTGGGTCACTTCGCTGGTATTTTTGCTGGCGGGTGTCATCCTGCTGTGGTTAACGCAAAAACGACTGTCAAAAACCTTAACGGTTTAGGAGGCGATGATGATGTTAAAAAAAATTCTGACCATCTTTTCAAGGGATATCCTGTCTTCATCCAGAGATGCCATGGCCATGTATATCATGATCATCCCCATTCTACTGGCCGTCGGGATCACACTCCTGGCACCGGGTTTGAATGACACCGGAGTAAAAGTGGCGCTTTTGAACACAGACCAACCCGAACACATCGATTTCATGAAACGCTACGCCAAGGTGGAGGTCTTTCAAACGATGGCAGAACTGGAAAGGCGCATCCTCAAACGGGATGACATCGGCGGGATTGTTCCTCTCCAAGACAGTACACGCCGGCACGAACTCCTCTTTCAGGGCAACGAAAACCAGGCTATCAAAGAATATGTCATCGCTCTGAACGCCTTGTACGAAATCGATTCAACGGGTGAACCCTCCAAAGTACAGATCCATTCATTCGGTTACAACGTTCCCCCGCTGAAGGCCAAACTGGTGAACATGCTGATCCTGCTGTCCGTCATGCTCTCAGGCATGCTGATCGCCATCACCATCGTGGAGGAAAAGGCTGAAAACACCATCAGCGCCGTCAATGTGACCCCCATCTCCCAGACCGGATTTGTCTTGGGCAAAAGCCTGCTGGGGGGAACCGTCGTCATGGTTAGCATCATGGTATCCTTGCTCATCACAGGCTATTATGACATCAACTGGGGACTGATTCTGTTGGTTGGCTTCACCGCCATGCTTCTAAGCCTAATCGTGGGATTCCTACAAGGACTCAACTCCAAAGATGTGATGGAAGCCGCCGGCAGTGTGAAACTGGTCATGTTCCCCATCGTCCTGTCTGTTGTGGGGTATGAGCTTCTGGCAGACAAATGGCAGTGGACTTTGTATTGGAGCCCCTTCTACTGGGCTTACAAGGCCAACGACATGATTCTGTCAAAGACAGGCCAATGGACACAGGTCCTGCTCTGCATGGCGATCATCGTCGGATTGACTTTTTTGGTCTATCTGATCTCTCTGCCGAAAATACGAAAGGGATTGAGTTAATCAATCCCTTTTTTTGATTCTAATATTTTTTAAATGGATAGTGTTTTAGCCGTAGATCTGGCCTTTTGCCCTTGGGAATGGGATGGCATCTCGGATGTTTTCAATGCCTGTCAGGTACATGAGCATGCGTTCAAAGCCCAATCCGAAACCCGAATGCG